>JALVGO010000288.1 GCA_027029065.1 Sulfurovum sp. | reverse complement strand
TCATAGGGGTCAGGTGACAATGACAACCTAATAAAATTTACGCTATACTTCTCTCCAAGGAGAATCTATGGCAAGAAAACCACGCATAGAGTTGGCAGGAAAGTACCATGTCATCAATAGAGGCGTAGAGCAAAGAACTGTCTTTGAAGAAGCTTCTGATTATGAATACTTCGAAACACTGATGTGCCTCTATGCCAAAAGTTTCGGTATCGCAATACACAACTATTGCCTGATGCCTAACCACTATCATATACTCCTAGAGATACAAAGTGAAAACCTCTCTAAGTTCATGAGACAGCTTAACATGAACTACGCTATCTACTTTAACAAAAAGAACAAAAGATCTGGACATCTTTGGCAAGGCAGATTCAAATCGTGGTATGTCACAGATGAAGCCTATCTCTATACGCTGATGCGCTACATAGAACAAAATCCCCTTAAAGCCGGTATGGTCAAGGAGATAGCTGACTACCCGTATAGTTCGTATCACTATTTCTTGAACTACAAAGAGATACCCGAATGCTTGAAACACGCTTGGATAGCCCAACACTATCAAGAAGACAAGGAAGCCATAGAAGCATTTTTAACACAGCCTGTAGATACAGCCCAACTTCAAGAACTCAAAAAGGCATCTTCACTGATAGAGGCACCCAACATCGATAATAAACCCAATATGCAAAAACTTCAAAAGATGTTAGAAGACATTACCGATATAAAGAAAAGAAACAAACAGATACTCAAAGCCATAGAGCAAGGCTACTCTCAGCACATGATTGCTAAAGTATTGGGTATCTCACAACAGGCTGTCTGCGGCGTGGTGAAGAGGAGCAGGAAATGAGTTGTCATTGTCACCTGACCCTATACTCCAAAAGATGTTAGAAGACATTACCGATATAAAGAAAAGAAACAAACAGATACTCAAAGCCATAGAGCAAGGCTACTCTCAGCACATGATTGCTAAAGTATTGGGTATCTCACAGCAGGCTGTCTGCGGCGTGGTGAAGAGGAGCAGGAAATGAGTTGTCATTGTCACCTGACCCTATACTGTCCTATACTGTCACAACAGGCTGTCTGCGGCGTGGTGAAGAGGAGCAGGAAATGAGTTGTCATTGTCACCTCGTATACTGCCTATACTGCTATACTCCGGCGTTATCATACCTGAACTGACAGCACTGCTGCCCCGGTCATGCTGCTGTGGGGCTATGCACTTTACCTCTTTTTTACAGATGAACGCAGTATCGCCTAAGAAACAGGAAACTCCCTTTTAATCAACTTTTGGATAAAATCACCCCAAATTAGCTTAGGATACAGGATGTCAATAGATTATAAAGCACTGGTGGAAAAATACGGCACACCGCTGTATATGTATGATTTTGACTATATAGAAAATCGCTATCAGACACTTAAAGAGGCGTTTGCGGGCAAAAAATCACTCATCAACTATGCGGTAAAAGCGAACTCAAATCTTTCGGTCATACAGCATCTTGCCAAACTGGGTGCGGGTGCGGACTGCGTGAGCATTGGAGAGGTGTACCGTGCGCTGGATGCCGGTGTGGACAAGTATAAGATCATCTTCTCCGGTGTCGGGAAACGGGATGATGAGATAGAAGAGGCACTCAAAAGAGACATCTTGATGCTTAACCTTGAGAGTGAAGCGGAGATGAAGCGTGTCGAACTGGTTGCCAAAAAGCTTGGCAAAGAGGCGCGTATCTCCATTCGTGTCAACCCAAACATTGACCCCCAGACCCACCCGTACATCTCGACAGGGCTACATGAGAACAAATTCGGTGTTGAGATCGATATGGCTAAACGGATGTATATCTATGCGAACAAATCGGAGCATCTCAATCCGGTAGGTATCCACTTTCATATCGGTTCCCAGCTGACAAACCTCGACCCCATCAAGGAGTCGGCCATGATCGTTGCCGATCTGGTGCGTTCGCTTAAAGCGATTAAGATAGACATTAAATTCTTTGATGTCGGTGGCGGGATAGGTGTGGTCTATGATGATGAAACACCCATAGCAGAGCAGGCGTATGTCGATGCTATTGCCGAGGCGACAAAAGGGCTTGATGTGACACTGATGTGTGAGCCGGGACGCTATATGGTTGCCAATGCCGGAGCGTTCTTTACGCGTGTACTGTATGAGAAGATCAACAGCGGCAAGCGTTTTGTGATCGTTGATGGGGCGATGAATGATCTGATCCGCCCAAGTCTCTACAACGCCTACCATAAAATCGAAGCACCGGGTGTCGAGGGAGAAAAGAGTGAGGCGGATGTTGTCGGGCCGGTATGTGAGAGTGGTGACTTTTTCGGAAAGAATGTTTCCCTGCCGCCGCTTGCACATGGTGACATTGTTGTGGTACACTCTGCGGGAGCATACGGTTTTACCATGGCGAGCAACTACAATACCCGTCCCAAACCTGCCGAAGTCGCACTTCAGGGCGGCAAGGATAGAATGATAAGACGGCGTGAGACCTATGAAGACCAGGTACGCCTTGAAAAAGAGTTCCTGCAATAAGAAGAGAAAGGAGGCGGTAATGACACTGGATGCCCTCAGAGAGAAGATCGATCATATCGATGATACCCTGCTAAAGCTCTACAATGAGCGTATGGAGCTTGTCCATCAGGTAGGAGAGCTGAAAAATACCACCGGTGCCCCCATCTACCGCCCCGAACGTGAGCAGGCGATCTTGCAGCGCCTCAAAGCACAAAATGACGGAAAGCTGACTGATGAGGCGATCGATGCGCTCTTTTTGGAACTCTTTGCCGTAGCACGAAACCTCGAACGTCCGGAAGCCGTTGCCTATCTTGGCCCTGAAGCGAGTTTCACACATCAGGCGGCAGAGAGCAAGTTTGGTGCGATGAGTACCTACTATCCAGTAGCGACGATCAAGGGAGTGTTCCGGGAGGTAAGCAGCAAAAAAGCGAAATTTGGTGTTGTGCCTATCGAGAACAGCTCCAACGGTATTGTCAGCGATACGATCAGCTGTCTGAACGACTATGATCTGAAGATCATTGCCGAGGTGGTGGTAGAGATACATCATGTGCTTGCGACACGTGCCGAGAAGATCAGCGATATCAAGCGTATCTACTCCAAAGATATCGCCTTTGGACAGTGTCAGAACTTTTTGAACGACTTCGGGTTTGACGAGGTGGAGCAGATTCCGGTCGAGTCTACGGCGAAGGCAGCCAAAATGGCAGCGGAAGACCCGGAGAGTGCGGCTATCTGTTCGGCGGTTGCCGCAAAGATATACAACCTTCCGGTACTTTTTGAAAATATAGAAGATAACCAGAACAACAGAACACGCTTCTTTGTCATCAGTGATTTTGAAAATGCGCCAAGCAGCAATGACAAAACCTCCCTGCTTGTCAGGCTGCCGAACAAACCGGGATCGCTGGTAGAGTTTTTGAACGATTTTGAAGCTGCCAACATCAACCTGACAAAGATCAAATCGCATATTGTGGAAGGGGTCTCTATCTTCTTCATTGAATTTAACGGACACAAGGATGATCCCAAGATTAGTACTATCATCGATAAACACAAAGATTCGATCAAGGTGCTTGGCTCATACGTCAAAGAGACGGACGACATATAGAATGAGGAATGAGGAATTGTTGGGTAGGATGCGATTGTCATCGTACCTAAAGATACAACATTAACGGATGAATATTTGGAGAATGAATGCGATTCAATAAAGTATTAGAGAACATCAAAACCTACGAAGCGGGCAAGCCGATTGAGTTGGTGGTGCGGGAGTTTGGTGTCAAGCCGGAAGATGTGGTTAAACTTGCGTCCAATGAAAACCCTATCGGTACTTCTCCCGCGGTAGCGGAGACGATCCGCAACCATGCCGATAAAGCACACCTTTATCCCGATGACAGTATGTTTGAACTCAAAGAGGCACTTGCCCAGAAGTTTGGTGTGCAGGATGAAAACATCATTATCGGTGCGGGAAGTGACCAGGTGTTGGAGTTTATCTCCAGAGCACTGCTCAATGAGACCGAATCGGTACTCATGAGTGCCGTGACTTTTGCGATGTATGAGATCTATGCCAAGCAGATGGGAGCAAAGATCTACCGTACAGCAAGTTACGAGCACAAATACGATGAGTTCATGGAAGCCTACCATATGTACCATCCAAAGGTTGTCTATATCTGTACTCCCAACAACCCTACCGGAGATGCAACACCAAAAGAGGAGGTGCTTCGCATCATTGAATCGGTAGATACCGATACACTGGTAGTCGTGGATGGTGCCTATATGGAGTATGCCGCTGCCAAAGATGGGGCAATGGCGATCACCCCTGCGGATCTGATCGGGTATGAGCATGTCATCTATCTTGGTACCTTCTCCAAGGCATACGGACTTGGCGGTATGCGTGTGGGATACGGGATAGCACAGCCGAAGATCATCAGCCAGCTCTACAAGATGCGACCACCATTTAACATTACGACACTTTCGCTTGCCGCTGCCATCACAGCTGCAAAGGATGACACGTTTGTACGGGACTCTGTGGCACTACATCAGGAACAGATCAAGCGGTATGAAGCTTTTGCAAAAGAGAATGGGTTTGACTATATCGACAGTTATACCAACTTTATTACCTATCTTTTCCCTGATACTATGGATTCGACAGCCATTTCGGATGCGCTGCTCAGGCGGGGAGTGATTATCCGGAACTTGGCATCCTACGGAATGAATGCAGTGCGTATTACGGTAGGCACTGAAGCACAAAACGATATATTTTTCAAACATTTTTCTGAAGTGATCAAGTGAAAGAGATGATAAGAGATATACAAAATGCATCGGTAGAGGAGCTGGAAGCGGTTGCCCAAAAGATACGTGACCGTATTCTTCAAACAGTCAGCCAAAACGGGGGGCATCTCAGTTCGACACTTGGGGCAACCGATCTGATTGTTGCGATGCATAAAGTCTTTGATGTGACCAAAGATCCGTTTATATTCGATGTATCACATCAGGCGTATGCACATAAGCTGCTTACCGGGCGTGAAGAGCAGTTCGATACCCTGCGCCAGTTTGGCGGGATGAGCGGCTACACGAAACCGAGTGAATCACCCTATGACTACTATGTGGCAGGACACAGTTCTACCTCTATTTCACTTGCTGTAGGGGCTGCCAAGGCGATTGCACTCAAAGAAGAAGATCGTATCCCTGTAGCGTTCATTGGTGATGGGAGTATGAGTGCAGGGATGGTTTACGAAGCACTCAATGAACTGGGTGACCGCAAATACCCAGTGGTGATTATCCTCAATGACAATGAGATGAGCATCGCAAAGCCTATCGGTGCCATATCGAAGCTTCTCTCCCAGACGATGGCAAGCCCGTTTTACCAAAAGTTCAAGAGCAAAGTCGAAAAGATCGTCGATATGATGCCTGAAGGTACCAGCTATATGGCAAAACGGTTTGAGGAGTCATTCAAGCTGATCACTCCCGGGGTACTCTTTGAAGAGCTTGGTATAGAATATATTGGCCCGGTAAACGGACATGATATCGGTGCGCTTATTGAGACGATGGAGGTGGCAAAAGGGTTGGGAAAACCGGTCATCATTCATGCACAGACCACCAAAGGCAAAGGGTATGAGATTGCCGAAGGCACCAAAGAGCACTGGCACGGTGTGGGTGCATTTGATCCCAAAACAGGTGAACCTTACAAAAAAAGTGCTGCCAAAGCAGCAACCAAAATTTTCTCTGAAACACTGGTTATGATGGCAGATGAAGATGAGAAGATCGTAGGGGTAACGGCTGCAATGCCAAGCGGCACAGGGCTGAATGCAGCGATGGAAAAATATCCGGAACGTTTCTGGGATGTGGCGATTGCCGAGCAGCATGCGGTAACCTCTATGGGACCGCTTGCCAAAGAGGGTTTCAAACCCTTCTGTGCCATCTATTCAACCTTTTTGCAACGGGGCTACGATCAGGTGATCCATGATATCTGCCTGATGGATTTAGGCGTTGCCTTTGCCATTGACCGTGCGGGGATTGTAGGTGAGGATGGTGAGACCCATCAGGGCGCATTTGACATCTCTTATCTGCGTGCTATTCCCAACATGACCCTGCTGGCACCCTACAATGAAACAAGTATGAAAAAGGTGATAGCGTTTGCCAGAGATTATGACCGCCCCTGTGCATTCCGCTATCCGCGTGGGGCATTCATGGCAGCAGATTGCGATGTACCGGAGTATGTACTGGGCAAAGCACATTTAGTCCAAGAGGGAAGCAGTGATCTGCTGCTCATAGGGTATGGAAACGGTGTAGGTCGGGCACTGCAAACGGCATCTTTGCTTTCAGAAGCCGGCATAGATGCCACCGTGCTTGATCTGCGTTTTGTCAAACCTCTGGATGAGGAGATGCTCTCTTCTTTGGCATCAAAATACAAAACATGGTTTGTCTTCTCTGATTCTGCCAGAATGGGCGGGGTAGGCTCTGCTATACTGGAGTATCTGAGCCAAACGGGTATTGATACGGTATCGTTAACCTCTTTTGAGTATGATGATGCATTTATCACACATGGCAATACCAGACTGGTGGAAGAGAGTATGGGGTTGTTACCGGAGCAACTCGCAGAGCGAGTAAAGAAAAAATTAGGAATTAGGAATTAGGAATTAGGAATTTTGGGCGTTTGCCCTGGTATGCTGTAGGGTGCGTAGTTACGCACCGATACTGGGTTTGAATAAATCTCCTGTCGGTGATTTATTTAAGTTCAGTGACAGTGGACGAATATTACAAATTTCTTATTGAAGTCTTCTGAGCCGCAGGCGAAGCTTTAGTGAGATGAATTGAAGATGGGTTTTGCCGATCTTCAAGAAGAAGGAGTATGGATGAACGAATACATTTTTACCAGCGAATCAGTCACCGAAGGGCATCCTGACAAGATGGCAGATCAGATCTCCGATGCGATTCTGGACTACATCATCAAGGAAGATCCCAATGCCAGAGTGGCATGCGAGACGTTGCTGAGTAACGGTTTTTGTGTGATTGCAGGAGAACTGAAAACAACAGCTTATGCGCCGATGCAGGAGATTGCCAGAGAGGTAGTACGCGATATTGGCTATACCGATGCATCGTACGGATTTGATTATCGCAGTGCGGGTGTACTCAACGGGATTGGCGAACAGTCTCCCGATATCAATCAGGGGGTTGATCAGGCAAGCGGTGAGATCGGTGCGGGTGATCAGGGACTGATGTTTGGGTATGCGTGTAAAGAGACACCGGAATTGATGCCGCTGCCTATTACGCTGGCGCACCGCCTGACCTCCAAACTGGCAGAGGTACGTAAAAACGGTACGGTGCCGTTTCTCAGACCTGACGGAAAAGCACAGGTTTCGGTCAAGTATGTTGACGGAAAACCGGTATCAGTTGATACGGTGGTTATATCAACCCAGCACCATGACAATGTTTCACTCGAACAGGTACAAAAAGCGGTGCGCCAAGAGGTGATCAACCCGGTACTTGAGGCTTACGGTATGCTGCATGATGAGATCACCTACCATATCAACCCGACAGGGCGTTTTGTGATCGGTGGTCCACAGGGGGATGCAGGTTTGACAGGGCGTAAGATCATTGTCGATACCTATGGAGGCTCCTGCCCGCACGGCGGTGGTGCTTTCTCCGGTAAAGATCCGACCAAGGTAGACCGTTCGGCTGCCTATGCTGCACGTTATGTTGCCAAAAACCTTGTTGCTGCAGGTGCCTGTGAAAAAGCGACCATTCAAATTGCCTACGCCATTGGTGTGGCCGCACCGGTCTCTATTCATGTGGATACACATGGTACTGCCCATGTAGCAGAAGAGCAGATCGTAGCATGTGTCAAGGAACTGTTCGATCTAACACCCAAAGGGATCATGGAGAGTCTGAACCTGCTGCGTCCAATTTACCGAAAAACAGCGGCATATGGACATTTCGGTCGTGAAGATGAAGATTTCACATGGGAAAAAACGGACAGGGTAGAGGCGATTCAGTCTTTTTTAGGGATATAATTAAAGAATAATTTAAATAAGTTTTGTTATAGTTTGGACATCTTAACAAAGGAGAAACAAAATGGCAGTAATTATTACTGATACTTGTATCAACTGTGCTGCTTGTATCGACGAATGTCCGGTAGAAGCGATTGTTGATGAAGACGATAACCCAACAGGTGAGGAGATCTACTACGTATACGCTGACAAGTGTGTTGAGTGTGTAGGTCACTTCGACGTACCTGCATGTGCCGAGGCATGTCCAACTGAAGGATGTATTCAGTGGGATGACTGTGTCGATGGTATGCCATGTGCTGAGAACAGAGGCGAAAAAGGCACACCAGTTATCGAAGACTAACTTCTTCTTACAGACAGACAGTCGGTTTTCCGACTGTCTACTTTCCAATACGCTTCCTACATTCATAATTCTGTTTTTAATACGTATTTAATTTCTATTTGGATACAATTCCGCCCGAATACTTCCCGATGAAGTACATTATCCCCAAACTATAGGAATCAATATTATGGAACAAACACTATCAATCATCAAGCCAGACGCTGTAGCAAAAAATGTTGTAGGACAGATCCTTGCACGTTTTGAAGAAGCAGGTTTGAGAATCGCTGCGACCAAGAAAATTCAGCTGAGCCGTGCCGATGCGGAAGCATTTTATGCAGTACATGCAGAACGCCCTTTCTTTAAAGATCTGGTAGACTTTATGGTTTCCGGACCGGTTGTCGTTTCTGTACTTGAAGGTGAGAATGCGATGGCAAAAAACAGAGAACTCATGGGTGCTACAAACCCTAAAGAAGCAGCTCCTGGAACAATCAGAGCAGATTTTGCCGACAGTATCGATGCCAATGCGGTACACGGAAGCGACTCTCTTGAGAATGCAGCGGTAGAGATTGCATTTTTCTTTGCACAGAGAGAAATCCACTAAGCAGTCTTCTTTGAAGATTCTTTTTGAAAAGGTCGGTACTACGGCAAAACCTCTGGAGCTTTCACTTCAGGATGTGAGCCTGACAGGTACCTTGGTAAAGAGCGGTTATCATCGCGTACTTCTTGATGCGAAAATGGAAGGGAAACTTCCACTGATATGTGACCGGTGCGGAAAGCTGTTTGAACAGCAGCTTGACACACCGCTGAAACTGACACTCAGTGACCAGATATCGGAAGATAAAGATGATTTGGATATAATCGAGTTTTTGGATGGTATTATTGATGTGACATACATACTCCAGAGCGAGATCAATGCCATCGAGGGTGCTTTTCACTACTGTGACAGCTGTGACGGCACTAATGAAATACTCGAGATAGAATTTTAAACCATAAAAAGGATAGACCATGGCAGTACCTAAGAGACGTGTAAGTAAAACAAGAGCGGCAAAGAGAAGAACACACTACAAGCTGACACTTCCAATGCCTGTAAAAGATGCAGACGGAACATGGAGAATGCCTCACCATATGAATATGACTACAGGTGAGTACAAAACGACTAAAGCGTAATTGCAATGATCAAGATCGCGATCGATGCAATGGGTGGGGATTTCGGTCCCGAGCCTATTATTGAAGGTGTCGTTATGGCACTGGAAGAACAACAGTTTCTGCCTATTCTCGTAGGTGACAAAGAAGAGATCCTTTCCCTCCTTCCCCAGTATTATGCCAACAAAGTGGAGATTGTAGCATCTTCAGATGTGATTGATATGGCAGACCAGGCGACCAATGCGCTCAAACGTAAAGACTCCTCCATCTATAAAGCGGTAGAGCTGGTTCGCAACAAAGAGGCAGATGCTGTGGTTTCTGCAGGGCACAGTGGTGCAACTATGACATTGGCAACACTGCGTATAGGGAGACTTCCGCACATCTCAAAACCTGCGCTGGCAACACTGATGCCGAGTCTTGGCAAGAACAAGACACTGGTACTGGATGTTGGTGCGGTGACAGATTGTACGCCGCAAAACCTCTATGAATTTGGTGCGATGGGGGAAGCCTATGTTGAGAAGACACTGAATGTCAAAAACCCCCGTGTCGGACTGCTCAGCAACGGCTCGGAAGAGACCAAAGGGAATGCTTTGACCAAAGAGGCATTCAAACTGCTCCAGAACCTTCGTGGATTTGTCGGCAATGTTGAGGGTAAAGATATCTTTAACGGCAATGTTGATGTGGTTGTCTGTGACGGGTTTACTGGCAATATTCTGCTTAAAACCAGCGAAGGAGTCGTAACGACGGTTTTTGCTCTAATGAAGCAGTATATCCGAAAGTCACTTCCTGCGAAAATCGGTGCGCTGATGATGCGCAAAAAGGTTTTTGTCAATATGAAAAAGGAAGTGGACAAAGATGAATACGGAGGTGCACCGCTGCTTGGTGTAAACGGTTGTGCCATCATCTCACACGGTGCTTCCAATGCCAAAGCGATCAAAAACGCTATCTTCCAGGCGATCAAATATACAGAGTCCGGTGTCAACAACGAGATTGAGGCGCTACTCACCCAAAAAGCTTAAGCCGTAGGGCTTTTGCTTTTCCCCCTTTTCCTCCGGAATTCTTAGAATATTATGGTAAAATAGTACTCGATTTTATCGGGTTTTCTATATCCGTATTCAAGGACCACAATGTCAGCAACACAACCTGTTTATGCCGCTTTCAGATCGATCGGTGCCTATGTGCCCGAAAAGATCCTCTCCAATAAAGATCTGGAAACGATGGTAGATACAAGTGATGAATGGATCACGAAACGTACGGGGATCAAAGAGAGACATATTGCAGCTGAAGATGAATATACGAGCGATATGGGAGCCAAAGCGGCAGCGTTGGCGATCGAAAGGGCAGGACTGAGCAGAGAGGAGATCGATCTGGTAGTCTGTGCAACGGTAACACCGGATTATTTCAATATGCCATCAACTGCTTGTGTGATTTCTGACAAACTTGGTATCAAAAATGTACAGGCATTTGACATTGCTGCGGCATGCAGCGGCTTTGTCTATGCACTCTCTGTCGCTAAAGCGTTTATAGAGTCTGGTATGAAGAAAAATGTTCTTATTATCGGTGCGGAGAAGTTCTCCTCCATTGTGGACTATACGGACAGAAGCACCTGTATTTTGTTTGGTGACGGTGCCGGTGCAGCGGTGATCTCCGCTACAGACAAGGCAGAAGAGGGGTTTGTGGATATTCATGCGAGTGCGGATGGCTCATACGCAGACTTTCTTGTTACCCCGGCACCGGGTTCTCGCAATCCGGTCAGTCAGAAAGTGATTGATGAGGGGTTGCAGTATGTACAGATGAAGGGTAACGAAACCTTTAAACTCGCAGTCAAGACACTGACAAAGGATGTCAAAGAGATCCTTGAGAAAAACGGTATCGCCTCGGAGAGTATTCCCCACTTTGTCCCGCATCAGGCGAATTACCGTATTATCAAAGCGGTTGGTGATGCACTGAAGATGCGTGAAGATCAGGTTGTACTTACCGTACACAAGTATGGCAATACCTCTGCGGCGTCTATCCCGATGGCAATCAATGATATCTGGGAGTCAGGCAGACTGAAGAAAGGTGAATTGATGCTACTTGATACCTTTGGTGGCGGATTGACATGGGCTTCGGCTCTATTGCCGTTTGCTGGGGAGAGCGTTTAGCGTTTAGTGCTTAGCGTTTAGAAAAATTGATGCGTATTGGGTTTATTGGAGATATTGTTGGTAAACCCGGGCGTTTGATGCTTAAAAAACATCTTAAACGTCTGCGTCAGGAGCACTTTCTTGATTTTGTCATTGCCAACTACGAAAATGCTTCACACGGTTTTGGACTGACACGCAAAAATGCAGATGAACTGCTTGGTTACGGTATCGATATGATGACCGGAGGCAACCACAGTTTTGACAAAAAAGAGATTGTTGAACTCTTTGAAACACATCCGCTTATCCGCCCCATGAACTACCCTGAAGCCTCACCGGGCAAAGGCATTTTCCAAACATCTATCCATGGACATGAAGTGGCGATACTCAATCTGATGGGACACTACACCATGCCGATGGTGGACAACCCGTTTACCATGATCACCTCCGTGGTTGCTTCACTTAAAGCCCAGGGAATCAAACACATCATTATCGATATGCATGCCGAAGCGAGTTCGGAGAAGAATGTCCTGCTGCATATGCTTCATGAAGATGTCTCTGCGATCTTTGGCACCCACACCCATGTCGGTACGGACGATCTTTGTATCAGCAACGGATGTGCCTATGTGACAGATGTGGGGCTGACTGGCTGTCGCGACGGGGTTATCGGGATGGACAAGGCTGTGCCGATGCGCCGTTTTCTCACCGGACTTGGCGGACACCACGATATCCCTGACAGTTGTCAAGCGATTTTGCAAATGATAGTATTTGAGTTAGATGCCGATGGACGCTGTATTGGAGCAGAGAAGATTAAAATTTATGATGAAAAACCAAAGGTTGTTACGCAAGCTATATTATAGGAGGAAAAATGAATACTAAAATACACTTTATTGTGGTATCTGGAGTATGTTTGCTTTATCTTTCCGGTTGTGCCAAGGAGAGTAAACAAATAGAGCCAACGTTAGATGAACAAGCTGTATATGCACCCATGAAAGTACCTGAAGTACCACCTGTGGTGAAGCATGAATCAGTGATTGACCACCAAAAGGATATAGAGAAATATGAAAAAGAGCAAGAGCATATGAGTGATTTTGACAAATATATGCGATCACGCGATATAAAGTTACGAAACAAGTAAAACACTACTCATATCTAAATAGAACATAGCCTACAAACGTTCCGTTTAGGATTGGTAATATACAGATAATACAACTATGTTATTATTTCACAGTAATTATACATTAGAAAAGCCAAACCTGTCGTGAGGCAGGGACGGAAAGCCACGGGACTTGTCTTTCAAGTCAGCCGGGTTGCTGATGGTAGAATCTTTTAATATCCTCTACTATTGCTTTTCTCTCATTATTACAAGATTGAAATACGTAGGTATTGTCTGTTTCAATCTTCTTAACATAATAAAGGCGATAATCATGAATAAATTCATCGGATGGGTATCTGTTATTACTGTTATGATGGGCTTGACAGGTACAAGTGCAGTAGCAGATGTGCGAAAAGGTCCCTATGTGGTCTATGACGGTATTGTAACGGAGATGAAAGTACTTTGGCAGCTTGACAGTACACAATCATGTACGATTGACTGGGGAACAGGAAGTGGCAGTAGCCAAGAGACAAGCAGTGGATCCAATGGACACCTGCATCTCTATACGATCACGAACCTGATGCAGGGGACTCTTTACCACTATAGTATCAATTGTGATAACGACAATGTCGGCAGCGGCAGTTTTCGTACTGCACCAAGCAACAGTGCCAAGAGTGTTAACATTTTTGTTTATGGGGATACTCGATCAAATCCACAAGATCATGACAGTGTTGTTTCAAAGATGATCAATGTCTATGAAAATAATACCTCCTATCAGACACTGGTACTGCACTCTGGTGATTTTGTCAGCCATGGAGATCGAGAGAGCGATTGGGACAATGAATATTTTGATCCGCAATATACCCATCTGCATCAGTTTCAATCGCAGATGCCCATTGCCGGGATTCGTGGTAATCATGAAGGTGATGCTGACCTTTTCATCAAATATTTTCCCACCCATCATGCGTCAGGAGGATACTACTACTCCTTTGATTATGGTCCGGTACATATTGCAGCGGTAGATCAGTTTGTCAGCTACTCACCAGGTTCCACTCAATACGAATGGCTTGAGAACGATCTGAAAACCAGCCGTAAAAAGTGGAAACTCATTTTCTTGCACGAACCGGGATGGTCTGCAGGGGGACATCACAATAACGCCAACGTTCAAAATGATATTCAACCACTTGCTAAAAAATATGGGGTAAGCTTTATTTTTACGGGGCATAACCACTACTATGCAAGAGCGGTGGTAAACGGGGTACAGCATGTGACAACCGGTGGAGGAGGTGCACCACTTTACGATCCTGACCCCAGCTATCCTCATATTGTCAAGGCACAGAAAGTTCGCCATTTCTGTACTATTCATATTGAGGGGGATAAATTGCTGTTTAGTGTGACGGATGAAAATGGGAACAGAGTGGATTCTCTGACGCTAACCAAATCCTCTCCTCCGGCTCCATCATCGTCTTCTTTTGGTATACAAACAGTGATCAATTACTTATTGGATTGAATATAAGAAAATGAGTGTTTTCTTAGTAGAATACTAAACCTTCCGCTTAATACGCACCTTTTTGGGGCTGAAAAGCTCCAGTGCGGTCTTAACCATCGGTTCTTCAAGCAGGGTTGAAGGGTCTTTCTCTCTGGCTGCTTCGGTTTCGCCTGCATCAGGGGCGATACAGGAGCTTTTCATCTCGATCTCTTCGATCATAGAGCCGCTGTCAGCATCATTATGTGCAGCATTTTCCTGCAGCACTTTCTCTATCGATTGCTCGCTACTCTCTCTACCCTCTGTCGGTTGCTCGTTGCTCCCTACACCTTGCTTCCTATCTGTTTGATCCGCAGACGACAACGCTGAAGCATTGTCATCTGAGGTCAATTTCGATGGGGTCAGACCCGCAGACGACAACGCTGAAGCATTGTCATCTGAGGTCAGACCCCTACAGGCTTTTTTTTTAGCGATATTTTTTATTTTGGTCTCAAACCCAAACAGTTCTTTGACAAACATGTTGATGACACCCCAATGGGTGATGAGCATCTGCTTGTCGGCATCTTCAGCAGTAGATTCCCATGTCAACAGGTTGTCGGAAAAGTTGACAAAGGTGATGTTGCGCTCGAAACAGCTGCCAAGGTCATAGTCTCTGTCATAGATTTTGGAGATGAGTTCTTTGAATTTGCCGGTATTGAGTGTTGAGTGCTGAGCGCTGAGCGTTGAGGAAGGAGTTTCCTGTGGGGGTACCTCTTGTGTATTTGCGTTTTTAGTACTTTTTTGTGAGGTAGTGTTGAGGGTTGAGGATTCAGGGGTGAGAGGGGAGGTTGTTGGTGATACTCCTGGTTTTTCCAATGTTGTTTCTGTTTCTTCAGTAGGATGGATTTTTTCTTGTTTTTCTTCTCTTGTGGAAGAGATTGCTTCCAGTGTTTTTTTCTCTACAGGGAGGGTTGCTACGATCTCCTCTTCAGTGATGGTGATCACCTCCTTTGGTGCAGAGAGATCCGGTGCGGGTGTGGTAACCACAATTTCGTTGACCTCAACCCCTTTGAGTTCCTGTTCGAGTCCTTTGATCATGGTGTCGATATCTTTGATCTGCAGTGCTTCCATCATTTTGAACAGAGCCAGAGAGAGGACAAATTCACCGTCACTTCCGAGAGAAAGCAGGGTTTTTGATTCGGCGATGATCCTGAAAAAACGTTCGATGATCATGGGGGTAAGTTTGTTGCTGCCCTCAAGCAGGAGGCTTTTGAGGTAGAGTGTCAGCTCATCGAGGATCATCTCCGCTTCATAGTCGGCTGCAACTTTGATAAAGTCGAGGATAGCGGCAGTATCTTTTTTGACAATATCCTCAAGCAGCTTTTCAAGCAGGCTTGGCTCGATGATGCCGAGCATTCCTGTGACTGTTGCAACATCGACAAAGTTTTGTGAATAGACGATCGCCTGATCGAGCAGTGTCAGTGAATCTCTCAGGCTGCCCGCACCGGTACGTGCGATGATCTCAACCGCCTCTTTTTCAAACCCGATCTGTTCGAGGTTGAGAATATGCTCAAGGTGGCGCTGCACCAGCTGCTGCGGAATCTTCTTGAACCGGAAATGCTGGGTTCTGGAAAGAATGGTTGCTGGCAGTTTGAGCGGATCGGTGGTTGCAAGGATAAACTTGACGAAATCAGGCGGCTCCTCCAGAGTTTTAAGCAGGGCATTGAATGCCTGATTGGTGAGCATATGTACTTCATCGATAATGAAGATCTTGAAACGTGCGGAGCTTGGTTTGTACTTGGTATGCTCAATGAGGTCTTTGATGTCATCGATCCCGCGGTTGCTGGCGGCATCCATCTCTATGATGTCCATATGGCGGTTCTCTGCTGCCATGATACAATGGGTACACTCACCACACGGATGGGAACTTGCTCCCTTTTCGCAGAGCAGGGCTTTGGCGAAGATACGGGCAGTGGATGTCTTCCCGCTTCCTCGGAGACCCGAGAAGAGATAGGCGTGCGAGAGGCGCCCGTTGTCCAATGCCAGTGAAAGGGTCTGAGAGACCGATTCCTGCCCGATGAGGTCGTTAAATGTGGCGGGACGATACTTTCTGGCTAACACTAATGACACATAGACTCCTCTTTTTAAAGTACTATTATTGTAGTCTATTTTTACTTTTGATTGGTATAATCTATAATGGATCGATATATTAGAGGAGAGAATAAGATGCGTCTTGATAATGAAGAAGAGAGTCGAAATGTAGAGGATAGACGTGCTCAGGGAAGGTATGGCGGCGGTAGAATGAGTATGGGTACGATGATGATGTTATGGCCACTCATCCGTCCACTGCTGCGTTCTAAGTTTGGGCTGCTGATCATTGGTGCGGGTCTGCTTGCCTACATGGCAGGGTATAATCCGCTGGCACTTATCGGTATGGGTGGAGAGGCCTCACATCCTGTCAACAAAGCAGTCGATGAAAAGCGGGCAGTGTTCATTAAAAAAGTGCTTAGAAGTACGGAAGAGGTCTGGAGTCAGCTTTTACCCAAATATGGACTGCGTTACAAGGCACCGGTACTGGTGCTTTACAGAGGATATACCCATAGCGGGTGCGGCGGTGCACAGTCTCAGATGGGACCGTTTTACTGTCCTGTAGACAAAAAAGTCTATCTTGATCTTGGGTTTTTTGATGAACTGGCACGCCGTCACAATGCACCGGGAGATTTTGCACAGGCGTATGTGCTTGCGCATGAGATAGGACACCATGTGCAGGATCTGACTGGTACACTGGACAAAGTACAGAAGATCAAACAGCAATGGGGCGGCAGAGGCCCGCGTGCCAATGCGCTGCAGGTGAAAGTAGAACTTCAGGCTGACTGCTATGCCGGCGTGTGGGGGCATTATGCGCAACGGCAGTTTCACATGCTTGAACCCGGTGATCTTGAAGAGGCACTCAATGCAGCCAGCAAGATCGGGGATGACACGCTGCAGAAAGAGGCAGGGCGTGCAGTCCGTCCCGATGCCTTTACACACGGCAGTTCCCAACAGCGTATGGCATGGTTCAAACGTGGATTTGAGAGCGGTGATTTGAGACAGTGCAATACATTTCGGTAGGGAGGGGATTTGTAATGATACAACGATATAAAGTGTCTGTACATCAAATCAAGTGTCAAGTCAGCAATCTTTTCACTGTAAATAGATGTAGAAAGGAGATACCTTGACATATATGCCTAAAGAGATATTGTTGGTGGATGATAGAAAAGAAAACTTGGAACTGCTTAACAGTTTTTTGGTACATAAAGGCTACAAAACACGAATTGCCACCAGTGCAAAACTGGCATTGGCAAGTATTCGTGCCAAGATACCGGATCTGATTTTGCTTGATATTGAAATGCCGGATATGGATGGTTATGAGGTAAGTCAAATACTCAAATCCGATCCAAAAACAGCTTCGATTCCTATTATCTTTGTCAGTGCTCATAGCGATGTCGCAGCAAAGGTAAAAGCGTTCCGTTCCGGAGGGGTAGACTATATCTCAAAACCTTTTGCCAATGAGGAGGTTACGGCACGTGTCAAAATGCATTTGGAACTTGCAGAATATCAGCACAGTCTTGAAGAGAAAGTAGAAGTATCTGTCTCCGAAATAAAACGGCTTAACAGTGAACTTAGGATTACCCAAAAGGAGATGACGTTGGCACTTGGTAGTATTATGGAGACAAGAGATGAAAATACAGGTCGCCATGTATTGCGTGTGGGAACTTATGCGAAACTACTGGCATCACTGTATGGGATAGACGAAGAACAGGCAAACTTGATCTATGAAGCGGCACCATTCCATGATGCTGGGAAAGTGGCAATTCCTGACTCTATCTTAAATAAACCAGGCAAACTTACTCCAGAAGAGTGGAAGATTATGAAAACCCATACAACCGAGGGGTACAGAATATTTAAGGATACAACCCGCCCTATTTTACAAATGTGTGCAATTATTGCCAAAGAGCACCATGAACATTGGGATGGTAACGGATATCCTGATGGACTTAAAGAAGATGAAATCCATATTGCAGGTAGAATTACTGCGATAGCGGATGTGTTTGATGCATTGACAAGTGAAAGATCTTATAAAAAGGCATGGACGTTTGATGAAGCGGCAGCGTATATCTATACACAGAAAGGTAAAATGTTTGAACCAAAACTTGTAGACCTTTTTGATAGACATATCAATAGATTTAAAAAGATATATGATGAACTTAAAGATTGATATATATTTTTTTGGAAAAAATAGTCAAATAGACTTATCTCAAAAGGATACGGGATGATACGATGGTATAGATTGGGTGTATTTCTTTTGTGTGTATCTGTAGCATATCCAGATTCGAATATATCTGAGAATCTTTTCAATTTGGATATCGAATCTCTCTCCCAAATTAAAGTTTCCGATGACTCTATTACACTAATTGGTGTAGATAGGAAATATGTACCTTCTATGGTGACAACGATTACTCAAGATGATATTAAAAATTCCGGTGCCCGTTCTTTGGATGAATTGTTAGAGATCTATGTGCCGGATGTAGCTTATATGTTCAAAGTAGATGGAAATCAACTTGGTATTGGTGGCATTATCAGTGACAGAAACAACAAGATCTTGCTCACACTCAACGGTAAGGTTCTCAATATTAAAGGGACTGACGGCGGTGCAGTTGCGGAAAGGTGGCTTTCTATGCTGGGTGATATAGAGGAGATACAGGTTATTAGTGGTCCGGGATCGGTTATTTATGGTCCGGGAGCCATTGCCGGGGTGATCAATATTAAAACATTTAATGCTGATACATTTGATGGTCTTGTATCGACAGTCAAAGCGGGGTATGGTGAAAATTTTGGCAGTGTTGATGTAAAGTATGGTACCAAATTTGAAAACGGAATGGGGCTTTTTGTCTATGCTGGTATAGATCGTTATAGAGGCATAGACAAAAAAGATGTGATCAACAAATTTGCTTTTGATTATCCGAAAAAAGATATTTATGCCTATCGTAATTTTAGCCATCCTTTGGTTGATTTGAATGGTGCTTATGAAGGGCAACAAAGAAAAAAACTCTATATGGAATTTAGTGGAGAGAATTTTTCATTATGGAGTAGATATGTCAAAGGGGGACTGAAAATACCGACATATCAGCAATTTTATATTTTTTTAAATCCGGAAGATATGATTGAGACTGGAAGTGAAAATGAACAATGGAGTAATAACTTTACCTACAGGCAACAGCTCGATGACCTTACTGTAGAATATGTTTTAACCTATATTCGCTCAGAACTCAAAAAGCGTAATCAGTACAATTCTGATCTCTCAGTTGGAAAAGAAAAAAAACAAAATGAAGATATTACAGATTTTAAAATATTGGCAACTTATGAAGCTGAAACGGATAGTACGTATGCACTTGGTGTGGAATACAGTTATAACAGATTTCTTCATTATCAGAATGATTTTGTACCTTTTTTTAATAAGACTCATTCGTGGCATACAGGGCTTTTTTCTCTTTATGGAGAGATGCATAGAATAGATGGTCAGTTTGAAACCACTGCAGATTTGAGATTGGACAAACATACTTATACCGATAATCTCTTCTCTTATAGGGTATCTGAAATATATAAAATAGATAGACATAATACCTTAAAAGTGAATTATTCACATTCAGTCAGACATATGGATGAGATTGATATGTATAGACAGGTAAGTGAAACGCATCAAGATCCAAATACAGAATCGATTGATAGGATAGAAACAATTTATAGTTATGATGTGGCACATTGGAGCAACTATTTTAAGTGCAATTATAACATACATGATATTATCGCGTATAATGGAAGTCTTAGGCAGACAAATGCAATTGGTACAGCAAAGTTTTATACAATAGAAGGAAACATAGAATACAGACAGGAGTCTTATCGCTTATCATTGTCACATACCTATACATCACTTATTGACTTTAAGACAATCGGTACAGTACCAATGCAGAACATTTCAGCAGCGCCATACGGATACGGTAATGATTTTGCCAATTGGCATAACCATATTACAAAATTAAGATTCTCTTATTTATATGATGAGTCATTAAGTTTTCTAGGCTCATTAAGACTTTTTTGGGGCATGCCGGGCGCTATAGATATGGCAGATTATAACAAGAATACTTTTCCTTTGTCAGATACAGTAGATGACGCTAAATATTATAGACTCCCAGTGTATAAAAATAATACAAAAGCATTTGGATTCAATGCCTATTTAAACCTTTCTTTTATATACAAAATAGATGACCAAACTACACTCTATCTGCACGGATATAATCTGCTTGGTCTGTTTGATAAAGATATTAATAAGCGAAACTACTTTCAGTCGACAAGCAACTATCTAGATGAGGCACCGGCAGTGGCAGTCTCTTTGGAATATAAATTTCATTAGCGTAACTGAAATCGTAAGGAGAGGAACATGCAAATACTAAAAAGTCTGATAACGTATCTGGTATGGCTTGTTGTATTTTTTTGCATAACGGTACAGCCGGTATGGGCCAATACGAATGTAAAGAACAAGATCATTACAGCTTATACCTATCTTTTGAGCAAACACATTAAATGGGATGAATCAGCATTGGGAAAGCGACGTCAGTTTGTGATCGCGGTACTGGATAAAAACAATCATATGGTGCGTATTATGCAAACCTATTTAAAAGGTATGAAACTTTTTGATAAACCGGTACATGTTATTGCACTGAAAAATGCCTCGCAGATAGAGACAGCCTCTTTTCATGTATTGCTGGTAATGCATTCGATGTCATCACACCTAAAAGAGATCATGTATCATTTGCCACCCGGGAAACTGCTTGTAAGTGAAAATGCACCGAGTATGTATTACACAATGATCGATCTGCATGAAGATAGAAATAAACGTATCAAGATAAGACTCAACCGACATAATCTGCGAAAACACCATGTACATATCGATGATACGATATTGTTGGTAGGAGGTACCCGTGTGGCAGTCAGCAAACTCTATCAGTCGAGTCTGAAAATGATAAAAGAGGAAGCGAAAAAGTTTCAGCATTACCGGGATCTAAACAGAGAACTTCAAAAGAAACTTGCATCCCATAAACAAACCGTTGCAAGACTTCAGAAAGAGATTGATGCAAAGAGAGCCGAGTCACTTCAGCATACAGAAGAGATTGCAAAAAAAGAGAAAGAGCTTGTCCAAAAAGAGCGTGAGCTTGCACAAAAAGAGGAGGAGATTGCACAGATTCAGGAGAAGCTGAAAAAACTGGAAGCAGGTTTTGAGAAGAAAGAAGAAGAAGAGGCTACACTTGTGACGCAGCTTCAAGAGAATAAAAGGTTGCTCAAGCAGAGAAATACCCAACTCTCTACTCTTCAATATCAGATAGAGCAGAATAGAAAAGCTGTTGAGCAAAAACTGAAGCATGTAAACCGGCTTGATGCCAAGATCAAGTCACAGGAGAAAAAACTGCACGTACAGCTCAGTCAGATTAGAAAGCAGACAGTTACGCTTGAACTGATGTTTATGATTGCAGTATTGTTGCTGGTCTTTGCAGTATATTTCTATTATAACAAAAAGAAGTTTGAAAAAGTGAACAAAGCGCTGGCATATGCCAAAGAAGAGGCTGAGTATGCCAACCGTTCCAAATCGGTATTTTTAACCAACATGTCGCATGAACTGCGTACCCCGCTCAATGCTATCCTCGGTTTCTCAGAACTCTTGATCCGTAATGAGACCATAGCACAGACACACAAAAAAACATTGCAAATTATTCATAACAGTGGTGCGTTTTTGCTCAGTTTGATCAATGATATCCTCGATATTGCCAAAATAGAGTCGGGCAAGATCACCATCGATGCACATCCTACCAATCTTGCCTATATCGTCAATGATTCTGTTGTATTGGTCAACAACAGGGCTGAAGAGAAGGGGTTGAGTGTTGTAACAACCTATGAGGGGGACATCCCTGAGTGTATTGTAACGGATGAGAGAAAGGTAAGACAGGTATTGCTGAACTATCTTTCCAATGCGATCAAATACAGCCATAAAGGGAGAATAGAGGTTGTTGTAAGATTTTTACCGGAAGTATTTGAAATCAGGGTCAAAGATGAAGGTGTAGGCATCTCCCCTGAAGACAAAAAGATCATTTTTGAACCGTTTGTGCAGGTAGGTGAAGCATCTTCGGCAACAGGAACAGGGTTGGGACTGGCAATTACGAAACAGTTTGTTGAAGCAATGGGTGGCAGTGTAGGTGTGGAGAACCGTGATGGAGGAGGCAGCCTTTTTTGGGCAAAGATCCCTTATCAAGAGTGTTCAGAGAAGGAGAAAGAAGCGTACCACTACTTCTCGGATAATGTACCGAAACAGGTAGTTGGACTGGCACCATCCTCCCAACTGCTGCGGGTTTTGATTGTAGAACACGATGAGGACAATGCACTTCTGCTTCAAAATATTCTCAAGGTCATAGATGCTGAAATAGCCATTGCCTCCAATGGTACAGAAATGATTGCATATTTACGTAACCATGATATAGATACTCTATTTCTCGATATGCGTATTGTCAAAAAAGAGGGGATGGAAGTGCTGCGGCAGATACATTCGCTTAATCAGGAAGCAGTGGTTGTGGCGATGTCTGCAAGTGCGATAGAGAAAAAGTATGAAGAGATTGAAAGAGCAGGGGTTAATGCAGTGCTGTATAAACCCTATAAAGTACATGAAGTGTATGAGGTGTTAAGACGCCATACCAATGTAGCTTACGTCTACACTGAAAACGGACACGAGAAGCATGGAACCAATGGAATGAAACCGGAGTATTTTGTACAAAGACTGGAAGAGATGGATACATTGACACTGCAAATGTTACATGATAAAACCGTTCTTTTAAATGGTGAAGATATGCAGGATATTCTTGAAGAGATTACACGAAAAGATCCGGTATTGGGTGGAATGATCGATAAGCGTGTTAAACAGATGAATTATATCGATATCTTAAATGCGATAGAAGAGGTATTGCAGCGTCGAGAGGATGGTTAGAACATTAGTTGGAACCCCCCCCACAGAAGCATCTAACTGCATCTTCGCTATAATCCCGAATATCCATAATATATAAGAAGCGAGAAGCAATGAGTTACAATCCAAAAGAGATTGAAGCCAAGTGGCAGCAACAGTGGGAAGCGGAGCAGGCGTTTGAGCCGAGTGACTCCCTGACACAGAAGAAAAAATATATTTTGAGTATGTTCCCGTTCCCAAGCGGTCGTCTACATATGGGGCATGTGCGCAACTACGCCATTGGAGACGCACTGGCACGCTACTACAGAAAACAGGACTACAATGTACTGCACCCCATCGGCTGGGATGCCTTCGGGATGCCTGCGGAAAATGCGGCGATCAAGCATGGAAGACACCCCAAAGAGTGGACCTACAGCAACATCGACTATATGCGAAAAGAACTGAATACACTGGGGCTTTCGTTCTCCAAAACACGGGAATTTGCTACCTGTGATCCGCTCTATACCAAGCATGAGCAGAAGTTTATCATTGAGATGTTTGAAAAGGGACTGCTCTACCGCGAGAGTACGACAGTCAACTGGTGTGAGAGCTGCCATACAGTGCTTGCCAACGAGCAGGTAGAAGAGGGGTGCTGCTGGCGTTGTGACAACCCTGTGGAGCTCAAGGAGATGCCAGGCTACTATTTGGATATCATCCGTTATGCCGATGAACTGCTTGAAGATCTGGCTCAGCTTGAGGGCAAGTGGCCTTCTCAGGTCATTACGATGCAGCGTAACTGGATAGGGAAGTCGCAGGGGTTGGCGTTTGACTTTGAACTGACCGAAGAGAGTAAAGCGAAGCTTGGCGGCAAGTTTGACCGTTATGAGGTCTTTACTACGCGTCCCGATACGATCTACGGTGTTACTTACTCGGCATTGGCACCTGAACACCCTATCACCAAGTACCTTGTTGAACACAACCTGCTTGAAGATGAGGTGGCTCAGAAGATTAAAGCCATTGCCAATATGAGTGAAGTGGAGCGTGCCAAGCAGGAGAAAGAGGGGTATCCTCTGGGTATTAGTGTCATCCATCCGCTTACAGGCGAACAGATCCCTGTCTGGACTGCCAACTTTGTACTGGCAAGCTACGGCGGTGGAGCAGTTATGGCGGTACCGGCACATGATGAGCGTGACTATGAGTTCGCTACCAAGTACAATCTGCCGATCAAGCGTGTCATCGAAGGTGGCGAAGAGCTGCCCTATACCGGAAGCGGCAGACTTATAGAGAGTGACAGATTTAGCTGTGTAGAGAACGATGAGGCAAAAACTGCCATCATCAACTATATGGAAGAAGAGGGCAAAGGGAAAGGCACGACCAACTACAAACTGCGTAACTGGGGGGTTAGCCGCCAGCGCTACTGGGGTGCGCCGATACCGTTTGTGCATTGTGAAGATTGCGGGTTGGTGCCTGAGAAGTTTGAGAACCTGCCTGTGGCACTCCCTGATGATGTGGAGATCACCGGCGAAGGAAATCCGCTGGAGAACCATCCGACATGGAAACACTGCAACTGTCCCAAGTGTGGCAAAGATGCCCTGCGCGAGACCGATACGCTCGATACCTTCGTGCAGTCAAGCTGGTATCAGTTCCGTTATGCGACCAAACCTAAGAAGTGGGAAGAGGTCGGCATAGACAAAGCCGATGCCGACTATTGGCTGGGAGTCGATCAGTATATCGGTGGGATCGAGCATGCGATCTTACACCTGCTCTATGCACGCTTCTTTACCAAAGTGCTGCGCGATCTTGGATACCACGACATCGATGAGCCGTTCCAGAGACTGTTGACACAGGGGATGGTGCTCAAAGACGGTGCCAAAATGTCCAAGTCCAAAGGCAACACGGTTGATCCGGATGCCTTGGTAGATAAGTACGGTGCAGATACGGCACGTCTATTCATCCTCTTTGCCGCACCGCCGCAAAAAGAGCTTGAGTGGAATGACTCCGCGGTAGATGGCGCGTTCCGTTTCATCAAAAAGCTTTATGACAGAAGCAGCAAAGTCACAGGCAAGACGCTGCCGGATATTGACCAGAGCAGCCTGAGCAAAGAGAGCAAACTTGCGCGGGTGAAGGTCTATGAGGCACTACAGAAATCTGCCGATGTCTATGAGCATACCTTTGCCTTCAATACGCTTATTGCTGCCTGTATGGAGGCACTCAATGCGCTTGACAAGCAGGAGAACAGTGATGTCTGGACAGAAGGGATGTACATTATGCTTAACCTGCTTGAGCCCATCGTCCCGCATGTGGCTACAGAGCTGAGCGAGAAACTCTTTGGACGGGAGAACTTCAAAGGCAGGATCGAAGTCAAAGATGAGGTGTTTGTGCAGGAGAGCATCCTGTATGTCGTGATGATAGGCGGCAAGAAACGTACCGAGATAGAGGTCAGTCCTGATGTGAACAATGATGAGATACTCGCTGCTGCCAAAGAGGCGGGTGCCAAGTGGCTTCAGAATATGCAGATCGTCAAAGAGATTGTGGTGCCGAACAAACTGGTAAATCTTGCGGTAAAACCGGTATAATTCAAACAGAAAGGTAAAAACATGTATCAGCCTAATAGAGGTTTTGCAAAGCAAAACAAACCAACACTCTTCACTCTTCACTCTTCACTCTTCACGTTAGTAGCACTGTTGCTGCTAACAGCCTGTGCCTATCAGCCCTCTTCCCATGTGATACGGAATCTTTTTAGTGATTCTGTCTATGTACAGGTTGAAGTAGACAGAGCAGAGCCGGAAAATGCACCGTTTGTCAAGGATGAGATGCACCGTATTGTATATAATCGGTTCAAGGGACATATCGTACCAAAAGACCAGGCACAAAGCCAGATCTATATTACCTATTCTGGAACCTATTTCAGACCGCTTAGTTATCAGGACGGGTATGTGACACGCTATCGTGCCTATACCCGCATGCGTTTTAGAATGCTGACAAAAGAGGGAGAGATCAAAAAGAATATTAATTCGATCTATGAAGCCGATATCAAAGACAGTGCATTGACCTCTTCTGCACTGAGAATTGAAGCGATTAGAAAAGGGCTTGAAAAGGGCATGGATGAGTTCCTTGCCTACGTCAGTGCCCGTGCAGCACAGCAGAAAAAGGCACAGAGCAAATAGTGCAAACCGAAAGCCTAAGCGGTTTTCTTGACCGAAAACCGCTCTACTACAAAGAGATCGATCATACACGGGTACATAAAGCCTATACAACCCTCAAACCCCACATTAGACATCCCAAAACAGTGCATATTGTCGGTACGAACGGCAAAGGCTCTACAGGGCGGATGATAGCGTATCTTGCCTGGTGTGAGGGAATGAGGAATGAGGAATTAGGAATTAGGAATTGGAGTGTTGGGCATTATAGTTCTCCACATATTTTGAAGTTTAATGAGCGGATCTGGCTTGATGGTGAAGATGCTTCCGATGTAGTGCTTGAGACGGCACACAGAAAGCTTTTTGCTATTTTGGGCAAGGAGATGGCGGAGGCACTCTCCTATTTTGAATATACGACGCTGCTGGCGTTAGTGGTTTTTGAAAAGTGTGATCTGGTAGTACTTGAAGCGGGGCTTGGCGGAGAGTTTGATGCAACCAATGTTTGTGATAAAGAGCTGAGTGTCATCACCCCTATAGGCATTGATCATCAGGCATTTTTGGGAGAGAGCATCGAAGAGATTGCCGCGACCAAGATACGCAGTATACAAAAGAGGGCTTTGCTGGCACCACAGCCGTATGGTGAGGTGGTTGAGGTGGCGAAGCGGATTGCTGAGGAGAAAAAAGCGGAGCTTTTTAGTGCTGAGTACCCCAAGGGCATTTCTCCCTTCGGTCGGGCACGTTTAGCGCTGAGCGATGAGACGGTGGTACGGTTGGAGGAGATTGCATTGCAAAAGGGGTGGCCTGTCTATCTTGTGCAGAATGTGATGGTGGCACTCAAAGCGTTGGATCTTTTGAAGATCGGTTATGATGTGAATGACCTGAGATCATTGGAACTCTTTGGGCGTTTTTATCCGCTAAGTGAAAATATCCGTATTGATGTGGGACATAACCCACTTGCAGCCAAGGCGATCGTGGCATCGATGGAGCCTGAGACGGTGCTCATTTACAATTCACTCGATGACAAGGATTATGAGGTGGTTTTACGTACGCTTAAACCAAAGGTCAAACGGGTTGAGATCATCTCCATTGCATCGCAGCGTGCGACAACGATCGAAGCGATCGAAACAGCATTGAATCGGGTTGGGATCAACTATAGTATGTTTGAAGGGGATATTGACCTCAAGGAGCACTATTTGGTCTTTGGGTCGTTTTATACGGTTGAGGCGTTTTTGAAAAGAATTAAGAGTGAAGGGTGAAGAGTGAAGCGTTTTGGTATGCTTTTCTTGCGAAAAGCTTTTATCTATGTGGGATAGCCGTAGGGTGCGAAATCTCGCACCATTTACGCGTAATCCGATAGTGAATGCTGTCTCATTGCAACGACCTAAAGGTGCGTAATTACGCACCCTACGCGCGATAGCCATAAGCTAAAGAACAGGAAAGAAGATGATTAGTCAAAGCAATATTTATGAGTATCTCGAAGCAGGTGTTGAAAAAAATCTGCTCATCTGTGCCGATGACAAAGAAGCCAAGCAGGTCGGTGATGTGGCGAGCCTGCTTGGGTATGATACCTTTGTGTTGCCCGATATTCGTGTGAGTGTAGGGGAAGATCTGCGCCCTTACAGTGAAGAGATACGTGATTTTTTTGGTGCACTGTTTGGCTTCTACAGGAGCACCACAAAACCGCTGTTGATCGCACCGCTGCATACAGTACTGCTGCCTTTTCCAAAGCCTGAACTCTATGATGAACTGAACATCGAGTTTGGTGAAACCCTGCCACTAACTGATCTCAAAGAGAAGCTCTACCGCTGGGGCTACCACTTTACCGATATTGCAGCAGAGCGTGGGGAGGTGTCGTTTAGAGGGGATATTATTGATATCTTTCCTGTACAAAGCAGCAAGCCCTACCGTATTTCGCTCTTTGATGAAGAGGTGGAGTCGATACACCCTTATGATGAGACGACACAGAAGCGTGAGGGGGAGGAGCTTGAGGGCTTTACTGTCACGCCGGCATTTCTTGCCCTAAGCAGTGAAGAGCATGAAGCACTCAAAAGCCGTTGTGAACGAAGCCCTTACGATACCTTTGTCAAAGATATAGACTCATTGGGACTATGGCATCTTGAAGCGCTGGCACAGCGTGCATTTGATGTCGCAAAAGGGGTACTTTGCCACAATCTTGATGAGGAGCTGCAGGAGATTTACGAACTCGACACTCCTTTGGTAGAGCGCAAAGCATTTTTGCTTCCTATCGTTCCCGAAGCGGCACGTTACCGTGATCTTGAAGTGGCAGATCCAAACAAGCTGCTCGAAGCGCATAAAGAGAAAGCCATTACAGTAGTGGCGCGAAATGAGAGCATTGTCCGAGGATCACAGCTGCACAGTTTTGAGAATATTAGCTTTGTCTATCAGGACGGTATTGTCAATCTGATGGGAGAAGATAAGCTCATTCTCTCTCTGAACAAACCGATTAAACGCAAAAAGGTCAAAAAAGCCTCTATCATCCTTGATGAGCTCAAACCCGGGGACTATGTTGTACATGAAAACCACGGGGTGGGTATCTTTAGAGGGATTGAGAAGCGTGAAGTGCTGGGGGCGACTTCGGAGTTTGTCACCATCATGTACCAAAATGAAGATACCCTGCTTATTCCGGTGAGCAACCTTGAAGTAATAGACCGTTATGTGGCTGAGGGCGGTGCGCTGCCGGTACTTGACCGCATGGGAAAGGCAAGCTTCAAGAAGCTCAAAGGCAAGGTCAAAGAGAAACTCTTTGCCATTGCATCGCAGATCATCAACCTTTCTGCGCAGCGGCACTTGAAAAAAGGGATCAAGTTATTAAGCAGTGAGGAAGGGGCAGGGAGCAGTGATGAGCGTGAACGTGCGGCAACAATCGCAGCGGAGCATCAGCTCTTTATGTCCAAGGCCGGTTTTGTGCATACGGAGGATCAGGAACGTGCCATTTACGAGATGCTTGCCGATATGCAAAGCGGTCGCATGATGGACAGGCTGCTGAGTGCCGATGTGGGGTTTGGGAAGACCGAAGTGGCGATGAACGGCATGTTTGTGGCAGTCAAAAACGGCTATCAGGCAATGATGATCGCCCCTACTACCCTGCTTAGCTCACAGCACTACAAGAGTCTCAAAGAGCGTTTTTATGAGTGGGATATCAAGGTTGCCAGACTGGATCGTTTCACTACTGCCAAAGAGAAACGGCAAATTCTTCAAAGGCTTGAAGAGGGAAGTATCGATGTGGTGGTGGGTACCCATGCGCTGCTCAAGGCGAAGTTCAAAAACCTTGCACTGGTGGTCATAGACGAAGAGCATAAGTTTGGTGTCAAGCAGAAAGAGGCACTCAAAGAGATGAGTATTGACACGCACTTATTGAGTATGTCTGCTACCCCGATCCCCCGTTCGCTCAATATGGCACTCTCTCAGGTGAAGAGTTTTTCAGAGATTCTCACACCGCCTATAGAGCGTCAGGGGGTACGTACCTTTGTGAAGAGTTACGATGAGAAGGTGATCAAAGAGGCAATTTTACGTGAGCTTCGCCGCGGTGGACAGATCTTTTATGTGTTTAATTCGATTGCCGGTATCGAGGAGAAGAAAAAGCAGCTGCTTGATATTTTGCCCAAGCTTCGCATCGCGGTACTGCATTCGAAAGTCTCTTCCAAAGAGACAGAAGATGAGATGCTCAAATTTGAAGACGGCGAGTATGATGTACTGCTCTCTACATCGATCGTGGAGTCCGGTATCCATATGCCCCATGCCAATACGATGATCGTTGACGGGGCAGACAGTTTCGGCATCGCTGACCTGCACCAACTGCGTGGTCGTGTGGGGCGTGGCGGCAAAGAGGGGTACTGCTACTTTATGGTGACCGATAAAGAGCGTCTGAGCGACAATGCCAGACGAAGGCTGCTCGCCCTTGAATCACACTCCGATCTGGGCAGTGGAGCGGTACTGGCATTTCATGATCTTGAGATACGCGGCGGTGGGAACATCATCGGTGAGGCACAAAGCGGTCACATCAAGCAGATAGGCTACAGCCTCTATTTGCGTATGCTTGAAGATGCCATCAGGGAGCTTAGCGGTCAGAGCAAAGAGGTGACACAGCAGGTGGATATGAAACTTGCCGTACAGGCGTACCTGAGTGAAGAGCTCATCGAAGAGGACAGGCTGCGGCTGGAGCTCTACCGTCGTTTGGCGCAGTGTGAAAGCGTGGGTGAAGTCTATGAGATAGAGAGTGAGATCGCCGACCGCTTTGGCAAACCCGATACTGTGACACGACAGTTCATCGATGTCATGGTGATGAAGGTACTTGCCCGTGAACAGGGGATCGTCAAAGTCTCCTCCTATGGTGAAAATGTCTTTATCGAGTTTGCTGATGAGAACAAAGAGCGTGTGGTGCTCAAGGCTGCCTCCAAAGACGATGATGATATTATCGCTGCTGCGATGGGCTTTTTAAAACAGCAGAAATAACGTTTAACTTTAGTTTACCTCACTCAAGTATACTCCTATTAATTAATACTATTCAGGAGTTACACTTGAGTCAAATCATTCAAAATATCAAACAGGAAATGGCAAAGGTCGTTGTCGGTCAGGAGAAGATGGTAGAGGGGCTACTTGCGGGACTGCTGTGCCGCGGGCACATTCTACTTGAAGGTGTTCCCGGACTTGCAAAGACTACGACGGTTAACGCACTGGCAAAAAGTCTTGGTCTGGACTTTAAACGGGTGCAGTTCACCCCGGATCTGCTGCCATCAGACATCATCGGTACAGAGATATACGATCCTTCCAACAACAGCTTCAAAATCAAACAGGGACCTGTCTTTACCAACCTGCTGCTTGCAGATGAGATCAACCGTGCACCGGCGAAAGTACAGTCGGCACTGCTGGAAGTGATGCAGGAGCGTCAGGTGACCATTGGGGATGAGACCTTCAAGATCGACCTGCCGTTCCTAGTTATGGCAACGCAAAACCCTGTCGAGCAGGAAGGAGCGTATGAGCTTCCCGAGGCACAGCTTGACCGTTTTATGATGAAAGTGGTTGTGGGGTACAACACCAAAGAGGAAGAGCTTGAGATCGCCCGCCGTGTGGCAAACAATGCTTTTGGCGAGATAGAGCAGGTAGCGACCAAAGAGGACATTGAGAAGATCCGACAAGAGGCGATGGATGTCCATATGGATGAAGAGGTGGAACGCTACATCATTGAACTGGTCGCCGCTACCCGTGACCCTAAAGCGTACGGACTTGAAGAGCTTGCACCGTTTATCGAGTTTGGTGCCAGCCCGCGTGCAAGTATCGATATGTACAAAGCCAGCCGTGCCATTGCCTACCTCAAAGGACAGGATTACGTATCACCCATCGAGATCGCCTATATTGCCAAAGAGGTGTTGCGACACCGCATTATCCTGAGCTATGAAGCGTTGGCAGAAGAGGTGACGCAGGATCAGATCATTGAGAAAATCTTAACGGCAGTACCAATCCCGTGAGGAATGAGGAATTAGGAATGAGGAATGAAGGTATGCTTTTTTGCAAAAAGCTTTTATTGAATAGAGGCGTTGCGCAGCAATGCAAACCAAAACTATTCACTATTTACCCCAAGGGCACTTGTCACTTTGTTCGGGCGCACTATTCACCATTAACTCACCTCCAAGGGGAGGTGTTCTAATGAACAAAGCAGCTAAAAAGATTGTTCTCAAGACGCGTAAGCAGGTCTATGGGGATATGCTTGGCAACAACGCTTCGCTCTTTCAGGGTGAGGGGTTCGAGTTTGCCGAACTGCGTGAGTATATTTACGGAGATGATGTCCGTAAGATAGACTGGAAGACGACGGCAAAGCTTGGCAAGCCCTTTGTCAAGGTCTATAAAGAGGAGCGTGAACTCAATGTCGTTGTGGTGACGATGTTGAGCGGTTCGATGTATTTTGGAACGGTGAAGCAGAAGAGTGATATTGCTGCGGAAGTGGTGAGCACTATCGGGTTTTCTGCTGTAAAAAATGCCGATCTGTTTTCACACATGCTTTTTGCAGACAAGATGTATGATCTGAGCAAACCAAGTAAAAAGCTTTTTTCTGTGCACAAAGCTGTGGAAGAGGTGACAGCGTTCGACCCTCTGGGGAAGCCCGCCGATTTCAAAGCGCTGGTTGAAACACTCAACAACCGCTTGAAGAAGAAGGCACTGCTTTTTATTATCTCCGATTTTGTCGGAGATATCGACCTGAAGCTGCTCAGCAAGAAACATGATGTATTTGCCGTCATGGTACGTGACAGGTTTGAGGAGAACCCCAGTGAGCTTGGGTATCTGCGTCTGATCGATATGGAAACGAAACAGAGTTTCGAGGGAAATATTGACAGCGGTACGCTGAAAGGGTATAAAAAAGCACTGTTGAAAAATGATGAAAAACTCTACAGGCAGTTTAAAAAGCAGGGGATCCGGTTTGCAAAGATCTATACCCATGAAGATGCGGCGGTGAAACTGATGAAAGGAATGAGGGTTTAGTGAAGAGAGAAGAGAGAAGAGTGAATAGTGTCGGTATGCTTTGCGAGGCAAAGCTTTTATTGAATGCTTTGGAGTCGGAGACTTTAGTCCCGAATAAGGCGAGGCTAAAGTCATCTGTTACCAATGTTACGGGAAGTTTAGGGATAAGAGAGGAAAAAGCGTATGAATGAGCAGAATTTGACGGCACAACTGCGGGATATCAAGCCGCTTGTGGAGATCCCTGACAGCAGTTTTTACATCTATTGGGGGCTGATAGGCTTTGCCGTGCTGCTTGGGATAGGTATCTTCTTTTTTGTTGCCAAAAAGCTATGGGAGAACCGCAAGAAAAACCTTGCAAAAGAGTATCTTGCCGCACTCAAGTCCATAGACTGGAGCAACAGCAAAAAAGCAGCTTATGAAGTGACACACTATGCGAGGCTTTTGGCAACGGATGAGAGACGAAAAGAGCTTTTTGCCCAGCTTGAACCGATGCTGGAAAAGTACAAATACAAAAAAGAGGTCGATCAGGTCGATCAGGATACATTGAACCAATATAAACTGTTTGTGCAGGTGGCAGATGAGTCAATTTAGTTTTGAATACCCATTGGCATTTTTGGTCATTTTGCTCTTTTTGGTATGTGCAAAATGGTGTAAAGAGAGAAGCCGTGCAATCTTTTTCCCTCATGTGGCGACACTGATTGCCGGTGAGAGCCGGAAAAGTACACTGTTAAACTGGCTTAAATGGATCGGTATTGTTGCAGCGGTAACGGCACTGGCATCTCCTGTTATTACAAAGAGCTATACCAACTCCAAAAAAGAGGGGCGGGATATTGTTCTTGTGATCGACAGTTCAGGGTCAATGCGCCAGCAGGGGTTTGACCCCAACAATATCTTTAAGAGCAAGTTTGATGTGGTTAAAGAGGTAGTGGAAGATTTTATCCAGAAACGAAAAAATGACCGTATCGGGATGGTGACCTTTGCCGATGTTGCATTTATCGCTTCTCCGCTGACATTTGAGAAAGAGTTTCTGACCAATATCACAAGAATGCAGAAGCTTGGTATTGCCGGAAGAAAGACTGCTATTAACGATGCACTGGTGCAGGCGTATAATATGCTCAGCAAAAGCAAGGCAAAGAGCAAGATCGTGATTTTGCTCACTGACGGGATGGACAATATGAGCAAAATACCGTTCCAGGATGTCAAGAGTATGATTGAAAAACGCGATATCAAACTCTATGCCATCGGTATCGGAGGTCCCAGAGACTATGATGCAGCCTACCTGACTGCCTTGGCAAAAGCTGGGCATGGGGAAGCTTTTGGTGCAGACAATGCCTATGCTTTGCAGCGGGTCTATGACGAAATCGACAAGATGGAGGCAACCAAGCTCAATAACAAAAAAGTGGTAGAACATACCTATCTGTATGTCTATCCGCTTTTTTTGGCAGTGCTGAGCCTGCTGCTCTTTATCTATTTTAGAAACCAGAGAGGGGTGTAGAATGAGGAATGAGGAATTAGGAATGAGGAATTGTGGTAGGCTTTTTTACAAAAAGCCTTTATTGAATAAAAGCGTTGCACAGCAACGCAAACCAAAACTATTCACTATTTACCCCAAGGGCACTTGTCACTTTGTTCGGGCGCACTATTCACTATTCTCCCACCTCCAAAGGGAGGTGCATTGATGGAGTTCGTCTACCCCTACCTCTTTTGGGTGATGATCGTGCCGTTTGTACTTTTTGCTGTGCTGGTCTCGACCAACAAAGAGCGGCTTTCGCGTATTTTTGATGCGAAGGTACTTGAACGGCTGAGTGCAGGCGATGAGAGTATGCCGCAGAGACTGCGCAATATTATTCTCTTTAGCGCGATCTTTTTTATGATCGTTGCGATGGCGCGTCCGGTTGTGAACGAGGGTGAGAAGCGTGTCGATGTGCAGGGGCTTACGGTATTGACCGCGCTTGATATTTCCGGGTCGATGCGCAGCAAAGATGTCTACCCCAACCGTCTTGAGTTTGCCAAAAAGAAGATGATGCAGTTCTTTGACGATATGCCAAGCGATGAGATCGGGGCGGCGGCATTTGCCTACTCCTCTTTTATCCTTGCACCGTTTACTTCGGACAAAGAGACGCTGAAGATGCTGGTCAGTGGTGTGGATGAGAGTTATATCAATATGGGTTCGACAGACTTCAGCGCCCTTGGCAATCTTGCTTCCGAAGTACTGGAGAAAAAAGAGCCAAAAATCCTTGTACTCTTTACCGATGGCGGAGATGAAGAGGCGATTGCCGGATTTGCGGATATTCTCAAGTCAAACAACATTGACCTTTATGCGGTACTGGTTGGTACGAAAAAGGGTGCGCCTGTACTTGATGAAAATGGAAAACCGCTGACTCTGAAAGACGGTACCATCGCTATTACACAGCGAAACGATGCACTGGGGCTGCTTGCCAAGGACAACGGCGGTGCCTACGTGATCGCAGGTAACGGGAAAGATGATATGAAAAAACTGGCAGACCTGATCCATACCAAGTACAAGATGCGTTCGCAGGGCAAAGTGGTCATCAAGCAGCGGACTGAGTACTTTTATGTACCGTTGATCGTAGGACTTTTCCTGCTGCTGATCGGATTAAGTTCATTTCCCCGTTTTCAACAGCGTGCACGCAAGGGTGCAGCCAAAGGAGTGATGTCATGAGAACTGTTTTTAAAAAAGTACTGCTGCTGGTGTTGGTGTGGATGCCTCTGCATGCAGGACTGACTGACTTTAAAACCATTAAAGAGGCAAATGAGGCGTACAATGCAAAAGCCTACAGCAAGAGTGCGGCACTCTTTAACGCACTTGACAAGGATGTGCCGCAGAAAGCCTATGATACGGGGAATGCCTACTATAAGTCCAAAAACTATGATGCGGCACTTAAAGCGTACGAAAAAGCCAAAGGCGAAGGTGTTGACGAGGCACAGCGCCTGCACAATATGGGTAACAGCTACTTTATGCAGAACAAGCTCGACAAAGCCATTGAAGCGTATGAAAAAGCGCTAAAGATTCGTGAAGACAAGGATACACGTTTCAATCTTGAACTTGCAAAACGAAAGAAGCAACAGCAGCAACAGAAAAAGAAACAGCAGCAAAAACAGAACAAGCAGAACAAGAACCAGAAGAAAAACGATCAGCAAAAGAAACAGCAAAAAGATCAAAAGAAGAATGATCAGAACAAAAAGAGTGACCAAAAGAACAAGAAGAACAAAGATCAGAAAAAGAACGACAACAAAAACCAACAGAACAAGAACGGACAGAAGAAGCAAAACGACAACAAAAAAGGTCAGGATAAAAAGAAAGATCAGCAAAAGCAGCAAAAACAGGGTGAGAAGAAAAAAGAGGATCAAAAGAAGAAAGGTGACAAGTCCAAAGGCGGAGCAGAAAAAGAGAAGAAGCCTCAAAACAAACAAGGCAACGAATCTGCCGCTTCAGGTGCACCCAAAAAACAGAAGATGAGCAAAGAAGAGAAGCTCAAACAGGCTGAGCTTAAACGACTGCTAAAAAAGATGGGACAGAAAAAGACACCGACGATGATGTACCAGATGGGCGGCGGAAAACCCAAAGAGCGTAAGGATATCAGACCGTGGTAAAGCAATGGGATAAGATGTCGGATCAGTATCAATTTACAAATAGTTTGGAATCGGAGACTTTAGTCCCGAAGTGAAGCGAGACTAAAGCCTTCGGTTCCTAATTTTGCAATAATATCAAAGAATGATGAGGAATAGAATATGAAAAATAAAACCTTAAAAGTAAACTACAGGGTACTGTTGCCGTTGTGGGTACTCTTTACACTTTTTACAGGATTGGTCTATGCCGGCAGTGTGGAAGCGGTGCTCTCACAGCATGAAGTGGTGGAGGGCAATACAGCGCAGCTTCGTATCATTGCTGAGGGGGACCGTGCAGAGTTTCCAAACATTACCCAGATAGACGGTGTGCCGGTGCTTGGCAGAAGCCAGACACAGCACACCTCTATGCAGGTGATCAACGGCAAGAGCAGTGTTACCCATACAACCAATCTCATTTTGACATTTGTACCGACCAAATCGATGCAGATCCCTTCTTACAGTGTGACGGTTGACGGCAAGGTGTATCATACCAAGCCGCTTACGCTGAAAGTGGTCAAGTCAACGGCACCCAAAGGGGTGGAGAGCGGTGCGTACAGTCTGAAAATGACTGCAAACAAAACGCATGTCATTGTCGGTGAGCCGTTGGTGGTTACGGTATTTTTTGCACTGCGGAATGATGTACGGCTCTCTGACAATCCTCAGTATCAGCGTCCGGAGTTTAAAGGCTTTTTGGTCAAAGAGATTAATGATCCCAAACGCTATATGAAAGGCGATCACCAGATCACCGAACTTCGCTATGTGCTGATACCGGAGAGATCGGGTGAATATCATATTGCACCGGCAACAGCGAAGATAGGACTGGCCGATACCAGCCGCCGCGATATTTTCGGGCGCTATTTTGGTACGATTTGGAAACCGATTGTCTCCAACGCGCTCGATATCAAAGTAGATCCTGCGCCGCAGGATGCCGACCTGATAGGGCGTTTCTATGTTGACAGCAAGCTGGATAAAGTGACAACTAAAGCCAATAAGCCTGTCAACCTGACTGTAACTATTGAAGGGGACGGCAGTCTGGAAGATTATGAGATGCCAAACTATGAGATAGACGGGGTGACGGTTTACAGTGATGATGCCAAGGTGACAACGGAAGTGATTGGAGACAAGATCAAAAGCACCTATGTCAAGAAGTTTGTCTTTATTGCTGACAGTGACTTTACCATACCGGAGCGAAGCATTCAAGCCTACGATCCCCTAAGCAAATCATCAAAAACATTGACTATCCCTGGCTACAGTGTGCATGTCGAAGCGTCCAAACATGCAGTTTCGGCAGTGTCATCGGGCACTTCTGCCAACAGCGATAGCGGGACAGTACACAGTAACATTGCGCCTCCCAAAGAAGAGAGTAGTCAAGAGGCTCCTGTTGTGTCCGGTACGTCGGTTCCAAGCAGCTGGTGGATGTTGGTACTTGCGTTTGGGGTAGGGATGGCAAGTATGTATCTTGGACAGAAGCTGCGCTTCAAACGTGCATCGCATCCTTTCAGGGAGTCTGAAGCATTGAAGATTCTGTATGGGCATATGAGTGAAGACCCGGAAGTCGAAGCGATGGTACGCAAACTCTATGCCAAAAAACGCGGTGACAAGAGTGTCAAGATTGACAAAAAAGTGCTCAAGGAGATGGTAGAGCGTTTTAGATAGTCTCGTTATAATAGCTCATGATTTTTTATCTATATGAGACCGGACAAGAAGCGTTTGTTGAGGAAGTCAAGGCATTGGCACTCTTACCTGATGATGTAGAGATTATGCCAATTGATACATTTTTGGCAGAGCATCCGAATAGTGTCACCCATGTGATTGTCAGCGGTTCGCTTGCATCGATCAAGTGTGTGATTCCCACTGTGCTTGAAAAAGACATTACACTGGGAATCATCCCGACAGATGAGCAGAAAAACCTCGTAAGAACTTTTGCACTCCCCTCCAAACTTGAAGATGCTGTAAAGCTGGCACTGGAACCTACAGAAGAGAGGATAGACTTGCTCTACTGTAACGGACAGATCGTATTGCAGGAAGCGGTCATCGGGGAAGCGCCGCCACTGGATCAGTTTGAGAGCAGTATCGGTCAAAAGAGTTGGGGAGAGCGGCTGGGATATTTTTGGAAGACACTCTCCCGTGTCAAGCAGCTTAAGCATACCAAGATGAAGATCACCGTTGCCAACGGTAATGAGATGAAGTTTTCTGCTGCAGGTGTGGTTGGCATAGAGTACAACAACCGTACCTTTGCCTCCAAGCTGATTGCTTCGGAGCTTAGTGTGATGGATGGAAAGTCTACAGTGGTGATCCTCTCTCCCCAGTCGATGCTTCAGTATGTCGGATATCTTTTTAAATCACTTGTTTCTCACTTGACACCGAGCAGGATGCCTGCTTCGGTTGGATTTATCCGGAGTTCTCTTATCGATATCGAACCCCAAACCCCTTTGCCGATCGTGATCGATTCGCAGGAAGCAGGAGAGAGTCCTGCCAGTCTTGAGACCAAGCAGGCGGTACTTCGGCTTAGTGTGGGTGAAGCGTTTTGGGAACGAAACAGCCGGGAGAAAAATACCAAAGAGACGATCAAAGTCGATCATCTGCCTTCCGATGAAGAGCGCATCGGGTTCCTTGGTGAAGGGATCCCGCTCTTTTCGCATGCAAGCCGTGAACAGTATGCTGCACTCTTTACCAACCTTAGAGAAGAGAGCAGGTTGAGCGCTACCTTTTTGACATTGTTGATCCTCTCGACACTGATCGCTACATTTGGACTTTTTGTCAACTCCTCATCCGTGATTATCGGTGCGATGCTCTTGGCCCCTTTGATGCAGCCGATTATTTCACTCAGTATGGGGGTGCTGCGTCAGGATGGTGCACTGCTTGGCAGCGGTGCCAAAACCATAGCAGTAGGTGTGCTTGCCGTTATCGCGACTGCGGCACTGACATCTTTGTTGACCCCAATAGAGCGACTCACACCGGAGATGGCGGGACGTCTGAGTCCGACAATACTGGATCTTTTTATCGCGATTGTTTCAGGGGTGGCAGCTGCGTATGTGAAGAGCAATGAGAAAATTGCAAGTTCGCTTGCCGGTGTGGCGATCGCCGTAGCATTGGTGCCGCCGATAGCAGTTTCCGGTATTGGTCTGGGGTGGGGAGAATGGCACATGTTCTACAGTGCCTTTTTGCTCTTTGTGACCAACCTTGTGGGTATTGTATTCGCTGCGGCATTGACCTTTACGATACTAGGCTTTTCTCCACTGCATCTTGCAAAAAAAGGGATGGTAATATGGCTGTTGATAGTGTTGGTAGTTTCGATACCGCTCTACCATGCCTTTGTGACTATGCAGACCCACAGCCGTATCAACCAGATGCTGACCAATACAGTTTTCCATATAGGAACAGAACGCATAACATTGACGCACTTGTATGTAACAGATACCCCTACATTGCTTCGTATCGAGTGTGATGCTGTAACGACAGGAAGGTTGACATCTGAAGCAAAAAAAGCATTGAAACAAGCGATAGAGGCACAGATAGGAGAAAAGGCAGAAGTTGTAGCAACGTTTCGGTATCGACTTTAATATTTTGGTGTACTTCTAAAATATATACAAAGATGATAGTGTGGTGTTTTTTTGGTTTTTCTAAAATAGATATGATTATTATTTTCCTGTTTTTGTGCACTATCAAATTCTGTTGTATTACTTATAGGAGTAATGTTTATGGAGTATACTCCCATGTTGACAAATGATCACAAACCAAACAAAAAAGGATAAAAATATGAAAAAAACACTTTTACTTTCATTGGTCGCATCGACTTTGGTCATGGCTGGTGGTGATATCGCTCCGGTAGAACCGGCAGTAGAAACACCCGATTTGCAGGAGATGTCAGGAGGTTTTATGCCGGCTATTGCATTGATCGGTGGAGCAATGGATATTGACAACAGCATGATAGATGATTGGAAAGGATTCTATGGTGCAGAACTTTCTTTTAACTGCTTTTTAACAGATACTGTAAGACAGCAGATACAGATTACTAACTATGATAATGATGGTATCCAAATACTTCAGGCAAATATCAATCCGCATTATATATTCAATGTTGTGGAAGGAACTAAAGTGGGTGTGGGACCGACACTTGGTGTAGCAAGAGTCGAAATTGGTAACGATGATGATACAATTTTTACTTATGGAGTAGGTGCAAGTATCCGTACGGATCTTGCAGACAATATTTTTGCAGGTGCGGAAGTGAAATATGAGTGGACAGCGGATGCAACTATTGCAGGTGTAGATCAAGACTTTAATAATGCAAAAGTTTTTGTAAAACTTGGGTATCAGTTTTAAATGGACTAGCCGTTTCCCATACTATCATGTATGGGGAATGTCCTCTGCCTTAAAGAATATCATGTAACCCGTTTGCCTCTTTCATCCACTTATTGAGTGAATCCCACGCTTCATTCTCAACCATTTGGCGACAGGATTTGAGCTCTTTTTCAAATGCCTCTATCGCATCGATGAGGTTGGTTTTGTTTTGCCTGAAGATATCTTCCCACATGCTGGGGCTCGATTTGGCAATACGGCTCATATCTTTGAACCCCCCTCCGGCAAGAGCTACGATGCTTTGGGGGTCTTCCTGACGCATGACGGCATTGGCAAGGGCATAGCTGAGTGCATGGGGCATATGGGAGATGAAGGCAGCATGGCGGTCATGGGCTTTGGCATCCATGAAGACCAGTTTCATCCCGATGGAGGTAAAGAGCTTTTTGGCTCTGGTCTGCTGTACCTCTCCGCTCTTTTCCATATCGCAGAGAACAACTACTTTTCCTTCATAAAGGTCAGGCAGTGCCGCAGACGGACCGAATTTCTCCGTTCCTGTCATAGGGTGTGCAGTGACAAAAAAGTGTCTGGTTTTTTTGGGAATGCTCTCGGAGATTTTTGCTTTGGTACTGCCAAGATCAATGACAGTACAATCGGGTTTTTTAGGGCGAAGCTGCTGTGCTGTGGCAATGATGCCGTCTACGGGAATAGTCAGAATGATAATGTCACAGTCACTGATGGCATCGAGGGAGTCGACCATCTCGTCAACCAGTCCAAGTTCAAGTGCTTTTGTACAGTGTTTGGGGTTGTGATCGAGTCCGACGAAATGGTGTTTTATACCTGTTTTCTGAAGCGCAAGCGAGAGAGAACCGCCCATCAGTCCCAGTCCCACAATACCGATTTTCTTTGCTTTCATGCCGTTTCCCTGTAGTCTTGAATTCCCCTCCAGACACGTGCTCGGGGCGTTTGTGGGATTATAGCATCTTTTCATACGTCTCTTATTGAAAAGACGATAAAATTGATGCAAATTATTTTTCAAGGTGACTCTCTATGATAAGAAAAATCGTACTCTTATGGATGCTTGTGGGCTCTTTGCTGCTGGCACAGAAAATCACGCAGATCAAATTTGACGAGCTCCATCACCTTTCCAAGTCGGTTGCAATGGAAGTAGCAGGAGTGCATGTCGGTGATGAGATGGATATTGCCAAGATCAATGAATCGATTGTCAATTTTTTCAATCAGGGGTATTTTGAAGATGTGTGGGTTGACCGTGAAGGTGGAACACTGATCTATCACTTTAAAGAGAAAAAAGCGATTGCAAACATAGAGATCAAAGGCTTCGGTTCCGGAGATGAAGGTGACAAACTGCTTAAAACGATCGGTTTGAAAAAAGGAGATCTTTATGATGAAAGTCGTATTCAGCAGGCAAAAAAACTTTTGATCGAACGTCTTCAAAGTGAGGGAAACTATGACTCTGTTGTTGAAGTAACCGAAACCCCTGTCGGTAAAAGTGCGGTTGCAGTTACCTTTGAAGTCAACAAGGGTGAAAAGATCAAGATCAAAAAGATCAACTTTAGAGGAGCGAAAGCGCTTAGCAAGAGTGATCTGGAACATGAACTTGTCAACAAAGAGGAAGATCTCCTCGGTTGGATGCCCTTTATGAACGATGGTGAAGTCAAAGTTGACCAGTTGGAGTATGATGCATACCGGCTTAAAGAGACCTATATGAAACATGGCTACCTTGATGCGGAAGTGAGCAAGCCTCTGATGCGGGTCGATTACAGTAACTATACAGCAGAGATCGATTATCAGATCAAAGAGGGACCACAGTATCGTGTAGGGAACGTTTCGATTGCGGGCAGTCTGAAAGGGCTTGATATCCATGCACTTCAGGATAACCTGAAGATGACAAAGGGCAGAATTTTCAATATTCAGAAGATGCGAAAAGATATGGAGATGATCAAAAGTACCGTAGGTGATCTTGGATATGCCTATGCAAAGGTATCTCCCCAGCTTAACAAAGATGCACAAAAGAGAGTGGTAAACCTCAAGTATGTAATACATCCCGGCAAGAAAGTAAAAATTCATGATGTACTCATCTCAGGGAATGATACAACCAAAGACCGGGTTATCCGACGGTATATCTATCTTGCACCGGGAGATACATTTAATGCTACAGACCTGAAGGAGAGCAAGAGTGCACTGGGAAGAACCGGTTTCTTTGAGAGCGTGGATATCCAGAGCCAGCGTGTATCGGAAGATCAGATTGACCTGCTTGTCAAGGTCAAGGAAGCCTCTACCGGTACAATCTCACTGGGAGGGGGATACGGAAGCTATGAAGGGTTGATGCTCAATGCCAGTGTATCGGACAAAAACCTTTTTGGTACCGGTATTACGGGAAGTCTCGGATTTGATATTTCAAAGATTTCACAAAGCTATAACCTCTCTTTCGTTAACCCCAAGATATGGGACAGTATGTATAGCCTCGGTTTGAGTCTCTATAAACGAAACTATGAGTATATCGACTATACAGAAGACAGCCTTGGCGGCTCCCTGAACCTTGGACGGCAGTTTGCCAGACACTGGTATGCATCGGTAGGTATCGGTTATGTTGACAATAAATCGACCTATAATGATGATGCGGCACTCAGTGCAATTCAGCGTCGTATCTATAATGACCAGTACAAAAAACTTTCCGGATTTGCAAGTCTCTCTTTTGACAATACAGATGACTACTATCTTCCAAGAGAAGGGTATATCGCCTCTTTGAGTGCAGAGTTTGCACAGCTTGATGGAGATGACTACAATGCAACGACCTATCCTGACGGGTATGGTGACTTTACGAAGATCAATGCAAAGTTCGGTGCCTACTACGGGATGGAGGATATGATCGATTATGACCTTATTCTGCGTTTCAAGGCACGGGGAAGCTATATTAAAAGACGCAGTGATGATGAAAAACTACCCGTAGCTGAACGGCTTTTCATGGGTGGTATCGGAAGTGTAAGAGGATATCAGCCATACTCTATCGCCCCAGTCCTGCCAAACGGAGACAGAATAGGAGGAACCTACCGTACTTCAGCAACTGTAGAAGCAAGTATTCCCCTTTCCGAAGCAGCGAAGATGCGTTTGGCATTTTTCTATGATATCGGTGTGATCGGTATGGATCCTGAGCCCTATACAACGGCAGAGGGAGAGAGAAAATACTATGAACAGGATGACATGACACGCTCATCGGTCGGTGCAGTGATTGAGTGGCAGTCAGGTTTCGGACCGATCAACCTTGTCTTTGGATATGCACTTGACGATAAACCAGGTGATGAGACATCGACGTTTGAGTTCTCTATGGGATCGAAGTTCTAAGGCTTGACAATATGCGGGAGCGTATGTCAAAATTAAAAATTAAAAATTAAAAACTTATTCTATGCCCAGTGCTTTGCACTTGGGTAGCTTCTCCTGGTCCTCTATGATAATTGCGAAGGGAACCGGTTTTTCCAGTGATTTGATCTTCTCTTTAGCCAGATAGAGCGGTTTGTCCGATGTGATTTTGAGTATTTTGTCTGTATAACTGAAAAGGACTTTGGCACTGTTTGAGGCTTCGTGGATGAAGACGGTCAGTGTGTAGATAAAACTGAGCCAGAGGAGTTCTTCTTTTGACGGAAGCATCGATTCAAAGCTTTGAAAAAGCGGTTTATGCAGCAGCTCTTTGCCATGCATCCTCAGCAGCAGTGCAATGAGAATGATCTCTTTATGGGTAAACCCGTAGTTGAGTTCCTGCATGGCGATGTAAAATGCATGCTGATGGGATTTGTAGATGGTCAGTGTTTTCCCGATATTGGAAAGTTTCAGCGCAGCCTGTAGTTGGGAAAGATAGCACATATCATCACAGATTTCTGGTTGCATTGTGCGGTAGAGATCGTTTGCAATTTTGAGTTTGTTCTTCTTTTTCGATTCGATATTGACATAGGGTTTGAAACGGTCAAGCAATGATGTGATACTTGGGTTGATGCCTTCGGGGAAGGAGAGTCTGTTATGTTTGAGTGTCTGAGAGAGAAAGACCCCTTCTCTGACCCCCACTGCACTTGTCATGACAGTTTCTGCGCCGATGGTATGCAATATCTCTGACCATATCAGTGTACCTTCCCGGATGGTATCGTATCGGTTCTTTTTCAGAGAGAACTTTTTTAGTCCCTTGGCACTTGATCGGGTAATATCACGAAAATACTGGCTGTTTTCCGCTACGGTGTAGGAGAAAGCGTGCAGCTTGTCAAGCGGATAGCCTGTACGCTTCATAATCCCTTTGCTCAGTGTCCTTGCAGTGCCGCCTATACCAATGGCTACAGTACTGTGAAAATGGGGAGGTAGGGCGGTCAGTGCTTTTTGGATATATGCAGCGGCTTTTTTGCGTGCTGTGTCTCTGGAGGTTTCTTTGTCAAAAAAGAGCTCTTTAAGCCGTACGGTTCCCAAGTTGAGAGAATAGGTATCTACAATCTGTCCATGCTCTATCAGTGCCATATCGGATGAGCCGCCGCCAATGTCGATGGTGACAGCTTTGGTGACAGGCAGCAAGTTCTTTGCCGCTATGGCACCGTAAAGAGCCTCTTTGTTGCCATCGATGATCTTAATGGAGAGCCCAAGTTCTTTTTTGATCCATTTGACGAAAATGGTGCCATTGGGTGCGTCTCTCAGGGCAGAAGTAGCAACACAGAGTGTCTTGTGTGCCTGATACTTCTCTATAGTGTGTAAAAAGGATTGCAGTGCGAGAAATGCCCGTCTGATGCCGACAGGCTGCAGGTAGCCGTTTTTTTCATAGGCACCTTCTCCAATGCGAACTTTCGATTTTTGTTCACAGATAAGGTGAAAACCGTAACGGCTTGTTTTTTCAAAGATAACCAGTCTGGCGGAGTTCGAACCGATATCAATGATCGCGGTTCGTTTTGCCATCAGGTATTACTCTTCTTCCTGAAGTTTTTCAAATTTGAATTTCAGTTCATCAATGTTTTCAACATTGTCCGGATCGGAAATAATACAGTCAACCGGACAGACTGCGATACACTGAGGTTCGTCAAAATGTCCAACACATTCTGTACATCTGTCCGGATCGATAATATAGATAGGATCATTCTCTTCAATGGCTTCGTTTGGACACTCTTCTCTGCATGCATCACACGCGATGCACTCATCTGTAATCATTAATGCCAATTTCTCTTCCTTTTGTCACTGGTTTTCGTTATAGGGAGTTATAACCCAACAAACCTTATGCTTTATTTAAAAACCCAAATCTCGAAATAGAAATTCATGACTTTGCATCATCATCGCATTCACGGGCTTCGCATAAAATCATCGTCGAACCTACGGGTGCGACTCAAATTTTCTGCAAACCCCGTAAATACGAGCATAACACAAATTCAAAGAATCCTATTTCGAGATTTGGGAAAAATTGGTGAAAAAAAGGGGTAATGAAAAAATGTGTGGATAAATACGCTCATCCCGTCCAAAAGAGCGGGATCAGCTGAGTTTTTTAGGGAAACAGAATCGGTAGCCTCGGCGTCTTACTGTCTCGATAGTAGTGATATCCAGCGGCTTGTCCATCTTTTGTCTGATCTGGTTGATCGCCACCTCGATAACATTGGGTGTAACCAGTTCAGGCTCTTCCCAGATGGCATCAAGAAGCTGTTCTTTGGAAACGATCTGGTCTTTGTGCATGGCAAGGTGGGTAAGGACTTCAAAAGGTTTCCCTTTCAGTTCGATCTCATTGCCCTGATAGATGATCTTCTCCTCTTCCGGATTGATGATAAGCTCATCGATTTCAATAATGTTGGATGCACCAAACCGGAGTTTAGCCTCGATACGTACAAGCAGTATCTCTTCATCGAGCGGTTTTCTGATAAAGTCATCCGCACCTGCACGGAGTGCTTCTATCTCACTCTCTTTGTCGATGCGCTCCGAGATGACAATGACAGAGGTCTTATGGGCATTTTTTTTGATATCACTAATAAGATTGAGACTGCCTGAAGGGCTTTTTGCCGCCCAGCCCAGCAGGACAAGGTCATAATTGCGGATGTCAAGGTAGTACTTGGCATCACCTACACTCTCGGCAACATCACACTGGTAGTTCTGTTCTGTCAAAACC
>JALVGO010000287.1 GCA_027029065.1 Sulfurovum sp. | reverse complement strand
AGGTAATGCCAATACAGCAGAGTTCCACATTCCGATCCTTATCAAGATCGAACCGGAGCGTTTTGATGTAATCGGTAACAGACACAATGGAGACAGTGCTAATATTCCGATCTTTGAAAAACTGGTAGAAAAAGGGTTGCGTGCGCAGCTTCAGACAGGCAACCTGCTGACCGGAGAACAGTTTATTGACCTTAACATCTATCCGGATGCACCGCCTGCAAAGATCCGACATGAGTATAACATCTATGTCATTCCGTCCGTACCGACAACGATGGCATCACTGAAAACCGACTTTAAAACGGTGATGAAGCGTATTTCGGCTATTCCGTTTGAGGAGATCGGTGCACATCTTAACAGCTCTATGGAGAAGATAGATACCCAGACACTGCCAAAGGTCAACCAGTCCTTTGTCGAGTTCTCCAAACTGATCAACGATACCAATGCATTGATGAACAGTGCGCGTAAGAACTATCTTGATGCCAATGCGGAGATTAACCGAAAAATGCTGAAACTACTCGATGAGATGACCCGTACGACCAAATCGATCAAACATTTGACGGACTATCTCGAACGTCATCCCGAATCACTGATCAAAGGAAAATAGATGAGAAAACGATATCTACTGCTTATAAGTGCTGTTGCCATGATGATCTTCTCCGGATGCAGCAGCAAGTCGAACTTTTACCAGCTTTACCCTGAGAATGGGCAGGGAAAAACCTCTCAGACACACCGTTTGCATACAAAAGTAATCGGTATTGCCGAAGTGGATCTTCCCGAATATCTTGATAAACCGCAGATCGTAACGCGGCTTTCCTCTGGTAGATTGAATGTCAACGAGGAGGAGCGCTGGGCAGGTGCGTTTGACAAAAATATTCAGGCAGTTCTTTCAAAAAATCTCTCTGCAATGCTGCCGCAATATTCTTTTTTGCCAAAACCGTGGGAAGAACCGATTAAAGAGCACTACCGTATCTATCTGAGTGTGGCGCGTTTTGATGCCGATATAAAAAGTGGAAATGTTGTCTTTGAAGGGCGCTGGAGTCTGGCAGACCCTGAAAATAACCGCCTCATCACCGGTGAAGAGATTCATCTTGAAGAGCAGGGGGCGCTGACACTCGATGCAATGGTTGATGCACAGAGCAGGCTGCTTGAACGCCTGAGCAGACATATTGCCAAAAAACTAAAAGGATATCTATAGACTATTTGAAAATAGAACATTAATAGATAAAAATCATAGCTGGTGGGTAGGTATGTATATGCAGGATGACCCGTTTCAGTGTCACCCCTACCTAATTGAAAACGGAGATGAATCGATCTTGATCGATCCCGGTTCGATGCTGGAATTTGCTCATGTGGTAACAAAAATTGAGCAGGTTACGGCACTCTCCAATATCAAGTATATTATACTGCATCACCAAGACCCGGACCTTGCCGCTGCGGTACCTGCTTTGGAAAAAAATATTGGGCGTGATGATCTTCAAATTGTCACACATTCACGAATGACCCCGCTGATCAAGCATTATGGTATTTGCTCTTCCTACTATGAAGTCGATAAACATGATATGCGGCTGGAGACAGAAAATGGACTTCATATCACATTTATCTCAACGCCCTATTGTCACTCCCCAGGTGCATTTGTTACCTATGAACCAATCCGGAAAGTACTCTTTTCCGGTGATATCTTCGGAGGGATAGAGGCATCATGGTCGTTTTATGCTGATGAGCACTACTTTGAACAGGCGAAACAGTTTCACAGTGAATATATGCCAAGCAGAGAGATATTCAATTATGCCCTCAGCAGTATAGAACATCTTGATATTGACCTTATTGCACCACAGCATGGGTCGATCATACAGAAACCGTATATTGACAAACTGATCAAACAGATGAAAGAGCTGGAGTGCGGGCTCTATATTGACAAATCCTACCATGAACGCCTGCTTGCTACCATTGAAGAACTTGAAAAAAAGAAAAATGAGATCAAACAGGAAAAACTCAAAAATGAACTGGTGCTTGAGGCAAGTAACAATGCTATTATTGCACTAAACCGAACGAAGGAAGTGATCATTTTCAACAAAAGTGCGGAGCAGATGTTTGGTTACAGCAAAGATGAGATGCTGCACGGTGATACACTTTCTGGTATCATTCCTGCACACCTGCTTGCAGCACACAATGAAGGGCTTTCCCATTTCCTGCGTACCGGTATCTGCAAATATGCCTGTCATAAGGATCTTGAGCTTGAAGCAGTACGAAAAAACGGAGAGATATTCCCTATCCGGATCAATTTCGGGTTTCAGAAGATGGATGAAGATATTATTATTGTCGCCAATATACAGGATTTGACCTATGAGAAGCAGAAAGAGGAGGTGCTTCAGCGGCAGAACCATCTTGCGCAGATGGGTGAGATGCTCGGCATGATCGCACACCAGTGGAAACAGCCGCTCTCTGCGATCTCCACTTCGGCAGTAACCATGGGTGTCAAAGCAGAACGTGACATGCTGCACAAAGAAGAGGTGCTTGCCTATGCCCATAAGATTCAACGCTATACAGACCATCTCAACAAAACGATGGATGATTTCAAGAATTTCTTCAGACCAAACAAGAAAAAAGAGGAGACAAGCTGTGACAAAATTGTCTCAATGGTACTTGATATTGTCAAAATACCTGTCTATAACAAAGGTATCTCACTCTATACCGATCTTGGATGCAGTGAGCCATTGCATACATACGGAAATGAACTCAACCAGGTAGTGCTCAATCTGCTTCAGAATGCGGAAGATGTTTTGCTTGAGAGGAAAATTGAACAGCCGGCAAGGATACGTACCTACCGTGAGGATGATTTGCATGTAATCGAGGTACGGGATAATGCAGGTGATATAGATGGTATGCTGATGGATAGCATATTCGACATGTTCGTTTCGACAAAACTGCACAAAAACGGTACCGGGCTTGGACTGCATATGAGCAAAGTGATTGTAGAGGAGCACTGTATGGGAAAACTGTATGTCTGCAATGCTTCCGAAGGTGCCTGCTTTAAAGTGATGGTACCGTCACTACCGAAGGATGCCGCACTGGCTTAAGTGTCGGAAACCTTTTTTGCATACAAAACAGCAAGCGGCTGGGCACTCAGCCCATGCAGGAAGATACTCAGCACAATTGTGATGGAAGCGATAGCAAAGATCTCTTCATGCCCCTCTATACCGTGAAGCTGATGGACGGCAACAAGTATGTATAGGATCGAAGCGATGCCTCTTGGTCCGAACCAGCCGTAAAAGAGGCGGGTAGAAAGATTGATCTTATAGAAGCCAAAAGCAAGTGCTACAGGAAGCATACGAAGAAATGTCAGGCTCAGCAGAGCATAGCCAAGTGCCTTTAGATTCCAGTATCCGATGGTTGCCGGGATAAATACCAGCCCGAAAATCAAAAAAGAGACCATGATGAAGAGTTCGCCTTCACTTTCAGCGAAATTCTCCACATGTTCGCGAAGCAGTTTGCTGGTGTTGCCCAAAAAGAGCCCGGAGAAAAATGCGGCGATGTAGCCATTGCCGCCAAAGTGTTCTGCAAAATAGAAAGAGAAGATCGCAAGTGCTATAGGGGCAAGATTGCTGTACTGGTGTGCCATCCACCCTTTATGAAGTGCTCTTACCATGACACGTGCACCGGCATACCCTACAGCGGCACCGGCAATCGCACCGATGCTTATCTGCTGTGCAATATAGCCCACCCACCCGCTTTGCGCTGTTTCGCTGCCTGCACTGATCATGGCAAGTACGGTAAGCAGTACAGGAAAGACAATACCGTCATTAAGCCCGCTTTCGACATTGATGGTGTTACGTACAGTTGAGGGGATGCGGGTGTCACTGACAACCACTTTTCCCAATGCCGCATCCGTTGGTGCAAGGATGAGTGCCAACAGCAGAATATAGAGTACCGACTCGTTTGGGAAAAACCATATCCCTGTCAGTGTTGCAAGGACAATCGTTACAGGCAGTGCGACAAAGAGCAGCCTGACAGGCAGTTTCCAGTGTGCTTTGAGTTCTTTGAGGTCGAGTGAGGCGGCATCGCTGAAAAGAACGATGATCAGGGTGATCTCAGCCAGCACCTGTACCGCTTCTGCATTGAGATGGATGGGTTGTGTACCAAGCACAAGAGGGGAGAGCAGTACCCCTACAACGGAGAAAACCATAGGCCCTGAAATGTTGTACTTTGAAAGGAGTTTTGAGAAGAGTCCGTAGCCTAAAATAACGAGGCTGATCCCAAGAAAGACCAAGTGTTCATGCATCGCTATTTGCCTTTTTCTACAGATTGGTTTCCGGAAGTATTGAAACTGCCGCCGAGTGCAAGATGGAGATTGACACGGTTGAGAAGACGTGCTTTGTGTATTTGGAGCTTCTGTATCTGCGCACTGATCCATTTTGCCTGTACGGTCAGTACATCAATGTAGGTTCCCTGACCAATCTCGTAGTTAGCTTTGGTCATGTCATAGGTGGTTTTGTACTCTTTGACCATGGTACTGATATATGCATAACGTGAAGCCAGCTGCCCTTCGAGTGCAAGTGCATTTTCCACTTCCTCATAGGCATTGAGCACCGTATTGCGGTAGTTCTCAATGGCAATCTTCTGTTCTGCACTGGCCGCATCTATCTGTGCCTGAATGGCACCCGCATCGAAGATCGGCATAAAGAGTCCTCCGATCAGTTTTGCCATGGTATCCTGAATGACATCTACCCCTGCCTGTCCGCTGAGTGTGATACGCGGCAGACGCAGTAGTTCGACCGCTTTGGTATTGTGAAAAGCGGCAGCTACCTGGTATTGTGCAGCGATAATGTCCGGTCTGCGGTTGAGCAGGTCTGCAGGAATGCCTGACGGTACACGGGCAGGTACCGGAGGCAGTCGTTTGGCGTGCAGTGCATTGGCAGGGTAACGCCCTACGAGCACTTCGAGTGCGCGGGTGTCACGCTCTTTTGCAGAGAGTGCGGCAGTACGCGTCTCTTTGGCTTCGGCAACCATCGCACGGGACATATGTACATCACGCATATTCCCCTGTCCGATCTTGGCTCGCTGGTCAAGAATGTGTTGTGCCTCACTCTGAATGGCAACGACCTGATTGGCAAATTCGTAGATCATTCTGTCTGAAGCGACAAGAAACCAGAGTTTGGCAGTATTTGCCGCCAGTGACTCTCTTGCCCATGTATAGTAGGCACTTTGTGCTTCCATAGTAAAGGCATCACGCTTGGTCTGATGGGAGATCTTTCCCCAGATATCAGGTTCCCAGTTGAGTGCAAGGACAATGTTGCCACGCCCGTGCTTGCCCTGTGCTTCCCAGCTTTGCTGTGTGTAGCTGCCCTGAAGGTTCAGCTGTGGCACCATAGCTGTTTGCGTATAGTGCATGATCGCTTCTGCCCGTGTGATACGTTCGGCAGCAATTTTGATATCAGGATTATGCTGTTGTGCTTCATTTACGAGTCTGTTAAGTGTCTTGTCACGGAATGTACGCAGCCAGTTGTCCTGTACTTTTCCGCTAATATAGCTGCTGCTATAGTGGGCGGGGTGGGACTGCTTCGCCTGTAGAGCGCTAATATCCTCTTTTGGCATTGCCATGTCGGTAGCACAGCCGCCAAGCAGCAGGGCTGCTGCAGCAGAAAGAACCAAAGGCAGTTTTCTGTGTTGTATGTGCATCTTCTCTCCTTCTTAATGGAAGCGCAGGAAGTACTGCCAGCTCATCATACGTAAAAGAATTTTTCGGATGATAGCCACATGGCTCCAGAATCCTTCATGGGCACCGTAGACTGCGGCAATAGCATCGACACCGAGGGGCAGACCAAGTTCTTCGAGCGGTTTGTCAAGTTTGATGACCACCGGTATCTGCCCCTCCGGTAGAGCGGTAGAGAGTGAATACATGTTTCGGTTGATGTTGAGTTCTCCTTCTGCAAGGGCTGGAAGCACTTTGAGCACTTTTCCTTGAAATGTACGTCCGGGAATGCTGGGGAAGATTACTTCGGCAGGGTCACCGGGTTTGATGTTCTGTACCGGTTCAGGTCCAAATCCTGCAATGAGTGTGGCTGAAGAGGTGTCAACAAAGGTCAATGCCGGCAGGAAAGGCATACTTACTACCATTTGCCCCGGTCTTACACGCATATGGGCGACAAAACCGTCTGTCGGTGCTTTGACAACCGTACTGTTGAGATCAAACTCTGCATCGGCAAGTTTTGCCTTGGCGGTGGCAACTTCCTTCTCCCATTCATAGACATCGAACTTGGAACCGCCGGCAGTGGCAAGCAGTTTTTGGGTATCTTCAAGTCGTTTTTGTGCAAATGCAAGCTGTGCTTTGATCTCATCGACTTTCGCTTTGTAGGGAGTTGGGTCTATTTTGAAGAGTACTGTTCCTTTTTTAAGAGGTACATTGGGCTGCACGTCAATCTCGATGACCTTGCCCCGTACGTTTGGTACAATACCCGTACTGACAAAGTAGGTACGTGCCGACTTGGAGCCGGGGTGGAAGTATGCCATCCCCATCAGCATAGAACCGATGAGTGCGACACCACCAAGTATAGCTGTAGTGATAGACCATTTGTTGACCGGAATTTTAAAGACCTTGAAGATGATCCAGCAGAAGGTGATGTAGGTAAGAAGCATTAACGTTTCCATTACTTGTCACCTCCTTTGTTTTTTGTTTCATTTTCGGTAATACTATCCACTTTCTGTGCGTAGTTGTTTATACCGTTTTGGGCACTCTCCAGCTGTTTTTCCAGTATTTCAACCTTTTGGCTGAGTTTTTCAATGAGCTTGAGCTGCCCTTTGAGCTCTTCGGAAGGCTCTATCTGTACAGTTTCCATGCCCCAGCCTTTGCCGGGTTTGTAAAGGTATGCCCATATCCACAAAAAAGGCCAGATGACATGGAGCAGAAAGAGACTCACCCATCCTGCGACATGTATGGCATCCTGATGGGGGTGCTTCCGTTTTTTCGCAATCTCGTATGGGATATCGTGAATGTAGATAATTAGATAGATCAAGAAGATTGCGACGGTAACAAAAACACCGAGTGCGACATAGTCGAGTGTTCTTGGGTCGATAGCTATTGCCATGCTGAATCCTTTATATATAGGTGGTTTGGTATTCAATTATAGCCAAATAGACTTTTTAAATTGGATAGGCACGCTTTTGCAGGAACTTAAGTCTAAAGCCGATAGAATTATTGTAACAGTAAAAAATGGAGGAGAAAAATGAGGAGAGCAAGATATATCGCCGGATTTGCAGCCTTGTGCATGTTAGCAGGTATGGGGCTGTTACAGGCGGCAGAGAAACTTAACACCCCCAAACTGATACAGCGGTATGCCAAAGCACCGGTACCGTCAGCACTTTTGCTGCGCTCCTACCGCTATATGGGATCGCTGAAAGCCTTTTCCATCGATGCTGTGACCACGAGTGACGATGTTTTTGCGCAGAAGATGATTGTCACCTGCACCCACCATGTCCACATTGACCTGAAACGTCCCAACCGCCTTTATGTCGAGACATCAGGTGATCTGAAAGAGAAGTCATACTATCTGAACAACGGCTACTTTACCATCTACGACCACTTGACGCACTACTACGGAGAGCTGGAGATACCGAACAATATTGACAAGGCACTCGATTTTCTCTTTGAGAAGTATGATGTCAAGTCACCGCTTGCCAATATCCTCTACACCGATCTTGACAGGCGTATTCCTCCCAAAGAGAAAGGTTACTACTTTGGACGCTCCGATGTTGACGGTATTGCCTGTCATCATCTTGGATTCATCACCCCGAACTATGACTATCAGGTGTGGATAGAGGAGGGAGAACATCCGCTGATACGCAAGTTTATCATTGTCGATACCACGCAGCCAATGCTGCCAAGAAGCGGGACGATTTTGCAATGGCATCTTGATAGAAAAACTGATGATGCACGTTTTCAATTTAACAAACCATCTGATGCAATCAAGATCGATATTACCACTGTCGGTAAGAAGGAGGGGAGATCATGAAAAAGAGATATGCAGGATTGAAGTTTGCTACACTGCTTTTTGCACTGGGGTTCCTCTCTCCGACAGTTGAGCTGAAGTATGAACCCCTCAGTGGTATGGAGAGTGTCCACTTTACACTGTTAAGCAGTGTAGAAGCACGTCGGGGTGGAGGGATGCGTATGCGGGCAGGCGGATTTAACAGAGGCGGTATGCATAGAAGTTTCAGCCGACAACGACCAAGTTTTAACCGCAGCAGTTTCAACAGAAGCAGCATGCGCTCTCCCAGTACGACACGCTATCAGGGAGGCAACTTCTATAAAGGGACACGTCCCAGTGCTGCTTCATCAAGCCGCCGAACGGTTAGACGCCCCAAGACACAAAGGCAACAGTACAACACATCACGTCAAAATCCTGGAAAAGCTTCCTCAAATCGACAGCAGCTTCAGAGCAAATGGCAAAACATGGATGCCGGTAAAAAAGTACAGGCACAGCAGCGTTTGCAGAACAGACAGGGCAGCGGGAAGCGTCTAAATCCAGATCAAAAGCAGCAGATCAAAGAGAAGTGGAATACGCTTGATCCAAACCAGAAACAGCAGGTCAAGCAGAAAGTCAAAGAGAAGTGGAACAGCAGACCGATCAATAGACCGGGCGAGGGTAACCGACCGATACACGGCAAACCGGATCATGGAGACGGACACCATCCGCACCGTCCCCCTCACCACGGTCATCATCCTCACCATGGGCATCATGGACACCATCACCACTACCACCACTATCCGTACCACGGTTGGGGCGGCTACTGGCCATGGTTCTGGGGAAGTGCCATTACTGTGGGTGCCATTGTGTCAACTATTCCGGACAATGAATGTGAAGACATATACATCGACGGCAAACAGTACAAAGAGTGTGAAGGTGTACTTTTTGAACCGGTTTACAAAGGAGATGATGTGCAATATGAGGTGGTTGAGATCAATAAATAGAGTGCAGATCATTTAGAAGAGGGGTTCGTCCTCTTTTTTATATAGCACTGAATATCAAGCCGAAAAAAAGAAGTGTATATTTTTTCAATCAAAATCCTTTTGCATTGCATTGTTACTTGATTGGAGCGTATTTTGAAGTGGTGGGTCCTCAGGGACTCGAACCCTGGACCGCCCGGTTATGAGCCGGGAGCTCTAACCAGCTGAGCTAAAGACCCGAATGGTTGTAGAAAAGTCAGTGAAAATCTTTTGTCTGCATGACGATTTTCGAGTCAGAAGTATATCGACTGTAGTCTTTAAAAGCAATTAAATTTTGCAAAATCCCAAAGAGTACGGCAAAGATGATAAAAGAGGTACCACCGTGGCTGAACATGGGCAAGGGAAGCCCCACGACAGGTGCCAGTCCGATGATCATAAAGATGTTGACTCCCATATAGACAAAGATGAGAAACGCAAGCCCTCCGGCAAAGGTTTTGATGTAGTAGTCCTGTTTGTGTTTCCATGAAATATAGAGCAGGTTGAAGATAAGCAGAATATAGAGTCCAATAACCGTAACCATCCCCTTAAAGCCAAGCCGTTCGCCAAGGTAGGCAAAGATAAAATCAGTTGATGAGACCGGCAGAAACTTCAGCTGTGTCTGTGTGGCATCCTCTCTCAGTTTTCCTTCCATGCCGCCGCTTCCGATGGCAATGAGTGCCTGATGTACCTGGTAGCTCGGTTTGTTCAGCATATCGTGGATACGCTTCTTCTGGTAGGGTTTGAGACCATACTCGTAGATCACCGGCGCACCTGCACCGGTGAGAATAAGCAGTGTCATCCATATTTTCCAGTTCACCCCGATAAGAAACAGAATACCGTAGCCGGTAATGAGCAGTACCAATGCTGTACCAAGATCCGGCTCTTTTGCGATGATTAGAAAAGGGATGATGATAACCAGTGAGAGTTTGATGAACTGAAAAAGCCCGTATCCGCGTTCTGGCGGGGGTCTTTTGCTGATGAGATAGGCAAGCAGCATGATGACATTGACCTTGATGAACTCGGAGGGCTGGATGGTAATGTGGATACCGGGCAGTTCAATCCAGCGTTTGGCACCGAGAATGCTTTTGCCTACGAATTCAACTGCAATGAGCAGCCCGAGATTGATGAGATAAAACAGCGGTGCGAACCACCACATGATGCGCCTCCATGGGATAAAGGCAACGATTACAAAGGCGATGAAAGCGATAAAGTAGTAGACCATCTGTTTGTTAAAAAGTTTGATATTGATCTCATGGATCAGAAAGGAGGAGATGGCAAAGATGGGAATGAGCTGGAGCATCAGGGAGTAGGAGAAGTACTTGAATATACGTTTGTCAAAGTCAAACCAGCCTTCCATTCTGCATACGCTCCAATTTATTTTTGGATATTATATCGTAAAGAATTGAGAAGGAAAACCATGAAAACCTTTTACCGATTTGCACGCCTTGGTGAGATTGGAGGATGTGTGCATGCAGTAACAAAGAAAAAGACTCAGGCTGCATACAGCGCTTCACTTGCCCTGCATACAGGAGAGGATGCAGCACAGATTGTGGCAAATAGAAAAGCGATCGCAAAAGAGCTTGTACCTTACGGCAGGTTTGATTTTGTGACTGCGCAGCAGACCCACAGCGACCATGTGCATATTGTCTGCCAAAAGCAGACACGTGGCTGGTACACGCAGAAGGATGCTGTTGCTGAGTGTGATGCGCTTGTTACTGCCCAAAAGGGGATTATGCTATGTATTTTGACTGCTGACTGTGTTCCCATTTTGCTGTGTGATCCCAAAAAAGAGGTAGTCGCGGCTGTACATGCGGGATGGAGAGGCACAGAGGCGAAGATTGTTGTAAAAACAGTTGAGACGATGCAGAAGGCATTTGGGTGCAGCTCGTCAGATATTGTTGCTGGTATCGGCCCTGCTATAGGCGCATGCTGTTATGAGGTGGGAGAGGATGTTGCGAAGCATTTTGGGTATAGAACAGATATTTTAGAGAAGAAAGAGGGTGGTAAATATATGCTCAACCTGCCGTTGGAGAACCGTTTGCAGCTTTTGGATGCAGGTGTACCCCAAGCGCAGATAGAGCTTAGCGGCATCTGTACGGCGTGCGAGAGTGACACCTACTTTTCGTACCGAAAAGAGAAGGGGTGCAGTGGACGGTTTATGAGTCTTATCGGAATGAGGAATGAGGAATGAGGAATGAGGAATGAGGAATGAGGAATGAGGAATGAGGAATGAGGAATGAGGAATGAGGAATGAGGAATGAGGAATGAGGAATGAGGAACTGATTCTTAAAAATTTCTTTATCTGTTTTGTAAAAAAATTGCTACATTCCTAAGGTTTAAAGAGAGTGTTTTAAGGTATGTTTTAAGAAAAATATGAAAAATGCACTCAGCACTCAGTGCCGCTACCGAAACACATCCGCCTCCGTATCACAAGTGAGTGTCAGCTCATAGACCCATTGTTGAAGATCAAACATATCTTCGTAAATCTTGAAGTGTCTATCGATGACGGCTTCGGAGTGAAAGGTTTCGTTTGGTGGATAGGTGGTGTAGGCATATATCGCACCCATTTTATAGAGATAGCTATGTGTATCATCACCATCACACCCTCTTGGAAATTTTTTGTACTTTGGCTCAGGGAGGAGATAGCCTTTGGCTTTGAGTGCTTCAAGGATTGTGTGCAGGCTCTTGCGGTGTGCATCGTTTTGGATATACTCCCGATAGGCTTTGAGCAGGGTGGGTTTGAAGTTGCGTATGCCTGCGGCAACAAAGACTTCATGCGGGTCATAGTGCATGTAGAAACTGCTGCTTTGCATTCGGTGTCCGCTGCCCTGCCACATGATGATGCCAATACGGGTTTTGATGGGGTCGCTTAGATGAAAACGGGCATCTCTGTAGATGCGAAAAAGCGAACGGTTGACCTTGGGTTCGGCATGGATGGTAGGCACAAGGATTTGCAGGTGCTCTCCCATCTCTTCAGCATAGGCTTTATTGGGTGCAATGATGAAGCGTTCATACTCCTCTTTGTGTGCATCAAGCCACTCTTTTGAGTTGTTGGTGATGATTTGCGAGAGGAATGCCAAACCCTCTTTTGGAAAGCCGTTGAATTGCATTTATGCTCCTTTGATCTTCTGCCAGAGTATACCAAGGTACTCATGGATGGCTATGGTTGATTTTTTGAGTGCATTGGCACTGAAAAACCATAGATAGTGCGGGTGCTGTGCGGCAGCAAGGTGGTAGGTGGGTGCAGGGTAGCAGCTAGCGCCCTCTTTTTGAAACCAAGTCAGTGCACGGGGCATGTGGTATGCAGAGGTAACCAGTGCAACGGGGTGTGATGAGGCAATGCGTTTGGCAGCCTTGGCTTCATCTTCCGTATCGGTAGCTGAAGGAACAAGGATGATGTCTTGTTTTGGGACACCCAGTGAAAGGGCAAGTTGCTGTGCCATCGTTGCGTGGGCGTTGGGATCAAAAAGATCATGGTAGCCTGAGACAATCAGCTTTGCTTTGCCATGCAATGCATGATAAAGGCGTACCCCCTCACTGGTTCTGACTACCGATTCGGGAATGATTTGTGAAGTGATTGGCAATTTGGTATCACTATGGTGTCCACCGCCAAGCACATAGATATAGGCAAGCTGTTGTGGTGGATGGAGTAGGGCTTTATAACGATGCTCCAGCGGGTAGAGCAGCCAGTTGGCAAAGGGGTCATAGCTAAAGAGGGTGATCCAAAGTAACGATGCAAGTCCAAAGTTTCGGGCTTGGCGTATTTTGCCTTTTTTAAGTTGCCAGTATGCTGCACCCAAAAGCAGCATTCCGATACTCAGAGGCATCATCCAAAAGGAGATGAACTTCTTCAGCCAAAACCCGATGCTCACTCTACGCCTCTTTCACTTCCAGCGTGGCATCAGCGTCAAGTTCCATTACCTGCCACGGCAATCCCTGTTTGTTGAGCTCTTCCATGAATGGGTCGGGGTCGAACGCTTCCATGTTGTGGACACCCTCTTCGTACCACTTCTTCTCCAGCATCAGCTTTGCACCTATCATTGCAGGTACACCGGTAGTGTAGCTGACCGCTTGGCTCATAACCTCTTCATAACATTTTTCATGGTCGCTGACTTGGTAGATGTAGACGGTTTTAGGCTCACCATCTTTGATACCTTTGACAAAGACACCGATGTTGGTCTTGCCTTTGGTGCGGGGGCCAAGACTGGCTGGGTCTGGCAGCAGGGTTTTGAGAAACTCGATAGGGATGATCTTCTGCCCCTGATGCTCTACCGGTTCGATACCAAGCATGCCGACATTTTCCAGTACTTTCATGTGTGTCAGGTAGCTCTCTCCAAAGGTCATGAAGAAGCGGATGCGCTTGAGGTGGGGGATGTTTTTAACCAGTGATTCCATCTCTTCATGGTAGAGCAGGTAGCTATCCTTTGGACCCACTTGGGGGTAGTCCCACACCTGTTTGATTGCCATGGGTTCAGTCTCTATCCATTTGCCCTCTTCCCAGTAGCGCCCTTTGGCACTCACTTCTCTCAGGTTGATCTCCGGGTTGAAGTTGGTCGCAAAGGGGTAGCCGTGGTCACCGGCGTTGCAGTCGAGGATGTCGATGGTATGGATCTCATCAAAGTAGTGCTTCTGTGCATAGGCGACAAAGACATTGGTTACTCCCGGGTCAAATCCACTGCCAAGCAGTCCCATGATATGCTGCTCTCTAAAGAGCTGGTCACGTGCCCACTGCTCTTTGTACTCGAACTTCGCTTCGTCAGGGTGTTCGTAGTTGGCAGTGTCGAGGTAGTCCACTTGGCACGCCGCACATGCATCCATGATGGTCAAGTCCTGATAAGGGAGTGCCACATTGATGACGATATCAGCGTTGGTCTCTTTGATGAGCGCAACGAGCTCTTCGACACTGTCTGCATCTACCTGTGCTGTGTTGATGGTAACACCTGTTTTTGCTTTGACATTTTGGGTAATGGCATCGCACTTGCTCTTGGTACGGCTGGCGAGCGTGATCTCTCCGAAAGTGTCTGCATTCATCGCACACTTGAACGCGACAACATTTCCGACACCGCCGGCACCGATAATGAGGGTTTTATTTGACATGGCTGCTCCTTGGGTAAAGTTGTGTTATTTTAGCATAATTGGGGTTATTGTAGCAGTGATACTGATTTTGTGATATTAGATGTTCTCAAAATATAGGAATCAAAAAATACACAGACTATTTTGTCTTATAAGGTAATTTACGAACTTAGTATGACCTTTAAAGAGGGAGAATGTATAATTGAGTATTGTCTGTAGTGATAATGAAATGGTAAAGCAAAGGATGACTATGCGATTTATGGTAATAGCGGCTCTCTGTATTACTTTGGGATTCGGTGCTGTGCAGCATGAAACGAATATAACAAAAAAGAGTTTGAAAACAAAGAAAAAAATAGAAGCAAGATGCCCAAAAAACAAAAACTGGACTGAAAAAAATATTGCCAAGTGGTTGAAAACAAGTGAAAAACGTATCCATGACGTAAAAAGAGCACGTTCATTGACCAATAAAGATTTGTGTACGATGCCTGTAAAAAAGTTGGCACGTGCCTTTTATAAACTTGATCATCCTGCAAGACCGGATAGACCGGATGAAGCAATCCGTTTTAGACTGCAACAGCAAAGTGTGAATGGGATTGTGAAGCCGGATGGCTTGCTTAACGCTATTGCACAGCGTAAGCAGCTTATGGCACAAAAGCGTATGTCTGTTTCTTCTCCTGATATAGATAATGCTCACTGGAGCAAGCTTGGTCCTGGTAATATTGCTGGTAGAATAAGAGCTATCTACATACATCCTGCAGATACGAATCTGATCTTTGTTGGGAGTGTTGGGGGTGGTATTTGGAAGAGTACAGATGGAGGAGATACATGGTCAGCTGTTAATGACTTTATGGGTAATCTCGCGGTTACAAGTATTGTAGCTGATCCGAAAACAGTAAGTGATGTTAACAGTACTGTACTCTATGCTTCGACAGGGGAAGGTTTTTACAATATAGACGGATTGAGAGGATATGGTGTGTTCAAGTCTATAGATGGTGGTAGAACATGGAACCATTTGAGTGCTACCTCTCCTCTTGGTGACAGTGACTGGTACTATATTAACCGACTTACTGTCAACAGTGACGGTGTTATTATGGCAGCTGCAAACGGTAAAGCAATATTTATCTCTACGGATGGTGGTACAAACTGGACAAAAAAAGATCTCTCTTATCACCTGCGTGATATTGATTTTGACCCTAATAATAAAACAAAAGCGATTGTAGGAACACTTGAAGGAAGGGTCTATTATACAAATGATACCGGAGCAACATGGCACACATCTACGATTGTTGATTCAACTTGGGCAAGGGTAGAAGTTGCTTATGCAAAAAATAGCAGTACTGTATATGCTTCGGTTGATAAGGATGACGGTACAATTTACAAATCTACCGATAATGGAGCAACATGGACATATCTCTCAAACCCTAAGCATTTAAGATCTCAGGGATGGTATGACAATATAATATGGGTCGATCCGACAGATGAAAATCATCTGGTTATAGGCGGAATTGATCTTTATGATTCTACAGACGGTGGGCAAAACTGGATAAGAATCTCTCTTTGGTATGATCCAGCATCCGTTCATGCAGACCAGCACATGATTATTGAAGATCCTAACTATGATGGAGTAAATAATAAAAGAGTTTATTTTGGAAATGACGGTGGTATTTTCAAGACAGATGATATTACTACAGCGAATACTGATTCCAGTAACAATGGATGGGTTAATCTGAATCATAACCTTGCTATTACACAGTTTTATGGTGGAGCAGGTATGACAGGTTCAAAAATTATAGGTGGAACACAGGATAATGGTGACCTTATCCATGATGCTAATACTACCTGGGGAAAAATATATGGAGGAGATGGTGGTTTCTCTTCAATAGCACAACATACGACACCAGAAAAATATTTCTACTTTGGAGAGTATGTATATCTCAGGATACACAGATCAGACAATGGTGCACAAGCTGTTGAAATATTTGATGACCTTAGGGATGCCATAGATGCCAAGGCCAATTTTATTGCACCATTTATGGTAGATCCAAATAATCCTGATGTGATACTTGCCGGAGGTGAAAAACTGTGGAGGAGCAGTAATGTAAGAGCAGCAAATCCAGACGATATTACTTGGAGCAGCATCAAAGCTGATACAGGTTCCAGAATTAGTCAAATTGCTGTTGCGGAAGGAAATTCCAATATCATTCTTGTCGGACATAATAATGGTGAAATCTATAAAACAACCAATGGCACCAGCAACTCACCAACTTGGACAAAAATCCATGATGCAAATGGGAAAATGGTTCTTGCTTTGATGATAGACAAAAGCAATACCAATACTTTCTATGCCGGATTTGGTGGTTATTCGGCATCCAATCTCAAAAAGACAACAGATGGAGGAAACAATTGGAGTACAATCAGTGCTGATCTTCCTGAAGCACCGGTAAGGACCATTGTGCGGAATCCGAATGATCCAAACTATCTCTATGCCGGTACGGAAGTAGGTATCTTTATCAGCAGAGACGGGGGACAAAATTGGGAAACGGACAATAAGGGGCCTGCAAATGTCTCTGTAGAAAAACTCTTCTGGTATGATAATAGAACATTGGTTGCTGTTACGCATGGACGTGGTATGTTTAAGTATGAATTAAAGGATACCCCTGCACCATCAAGCAGTTCGACCATCATACCGATTATTACATACCTTTTAAAATAAAACACTATGTTGCATTACCCCAAAAGAGACATTCGGAATATATAGATATTCCGGAGAATCTAAATTTTCTTGTAAGGAGTTGATCCAAAAAAGAAACAACTTTTCCTACAAATACAACGGCATTATCCACATGGTAAAAACAAAAAGCACAGGCACAAAAAGCAGCGTACTGAGCAAAATTAACGCTGTAACATCCTGCGGACGGCAGTCGTAGAGTGAGGCAAGATTGATGTTGGCAACAGCAAGCGGGGTCATCATCTCCATGAGGATGACCGCCTGCACAAAAAGTGGCAGATCAGTCAGTGAGAGAATGAGTGCGCTGAAAAAGGGCACAAAGAGAAACTTCTGGCTGAGTATGCCGGCAAAGAGTTTGGGGTGGACTTCACGTATCTTGATACCGTAGAGGAAGGTACCCAGCAAAAAGAGCTGCAAAACAATACCGGCATAGGCACCCATCTTGAAAAATTCCTGTATCTGCCCGGGCAGTGTCACATGCGAAAGATTAAGTACTATGGCAACGGCAGAAGCGGGGATGATGGGGATTTTAACAATATTAAGCAGTGAGGTTTTTACATCGAAACTGCCGCGAGAGTAGATGTAGGCTCCCAGCACATAAACCACGACCACATTGGCAAGGTTGATGAGGGTGGTGTAGATGACACTCTGTTCCCCAAAGAGGGCAATGCCAAGCGGGATGCCGATGTTGCCTGTGTTGCCCACAAAACCTGCAATGGAGAAGATAGAACGCTTTTTGGGGTCGTCAAAGATGATTTTGGCAATGTAGACAGAAGGGATAAGCAAAATAAGGATAATACCAAAATAGATACCCACAACACCAAAGTGTTCCGAGTGCAGTTTGGCGGTACTGAATCCCCAGACACTTACAAAAGGCTGCATGAAATAGACCGACATCAATGTAAGGGTCTTTGAATCCATCTGCGCTTTGAAGATCCGTTTGGCAAGGTAACCAAGCGTGATGAAGACATAGACAAAAAGGATGGAAAGCAGTGTTGTTGTCATGGCGACATTATAGCAAAGGTTTCGTGATAGTGGGGAGAGGGAGTGGAAAGTGATAGTGGATAGTGATAGAGAATAGATGACATTAGTGAAGTTTTGGTAAGATACGCACTAATTTAATAAGGGCACCTCTATGTGCCCATAAGGTTGAATCATGGATTTTTCTTCACTTGAAACCTGGGGTTACCTCGCTGTAGCTTTTTTCTCTTTTGGCGGATCGTTTTTTATTGTTGCGGCAGCCGGAGTTTTTTCCTACATGGGGCATATGGATCTTGCAACAGCCCTTGCGGTTGCTGCAGTGGCAAACTTTTTGGGAGACAACTTTCTTTTTTATCTTGGAAAGTATCAGAAAAAAGAGGTGATGCCCTATTTTAAAAAGCATAAACGCAAACTGGCACTGGCAACACTGATCATGCGTAAGTACGGTGTGTTGGCAATCTTTATACAGAAGTTTATCTACGGGGTCAAGACCCTTGTGCCTATATCCATGGCACTTTCTAAATATGACTTCAAAAAGTTTGTTTTCTTTAACTTCTTTGCGTCGATTCTGTTTGTATCGGTTATTGGATTGAGTGCCTATTTTGCCAGTGAAACGATCATTTCAATGTTTGAAGGGCTTAAACACCGCCCGTGGCTGGCACCGCTTTTTGCCATTGCTGTGCTTGGGACACTGTGGTATGCGATGACGCACTTTACGAAAAAGAAATGATAAGGTTTAAGGTTTAAGGTTTAAGGTTTAAGGTTTAAGGTTTAAGGTTTAAGGTTTAACACAGCATAAGTAAATATTATACTTAGCCCTTAGCCCTTAGCCCTTAGCCCTTAGCCCTTAGCCCTTA
>JALVGO010000286.1 GCA_027029065.1 Sulfurovum sp. | reverse complement strand
AGATTTTTGCAACCAAACATTGGTGGTTGATAAGCCATTCCTGGGATTTTTATCGGTGCATGAGGGTTTAGGTTATGCCCATAATCATACTCCCACCACCAGAAGTCCACCAGAGAGGCTATACCTATAATGGCAAGTAGTATGACCCAGGTATAAAGTAGTTTTTTACTTCCTATTGCTGCCACCACCAGACCGAATAGAATCATAAATCCAAAGATTATAGGAAGTATTTTCAGTTCAGGAATTGCATTTGGGTCAATTTTTTTCATTCCAACATAGTGGTTTAGTAGATTAATATTTTTCAGGTCATGGGGAGTTCCCCCTTCGATTTTATTGACCCAGATTATCATTTTTAGTCCTTCTTTATACTGTGGAGCATACAAGGTGATTTCCCATAAAGGTTTGAAATAAATTCCTATCATTAATAAAGAAGCGAGGGCGATAAGCCCCCGAGAAATCCAGCTCATATTTTATCCCTCCTTATTTTGCTGTGTGCATTTCTTCACCTGTGCCGTATTTGATAGGAACATTAGCATCAGCAGGTGATACTCTTACGTATCCTTGCATTTCCTGGTGCAGAGCAGAACAGAAGTCTGTGCAGTAGAATGGATATACACCAGGCTTTTGTGGTTTCCATTTAAGTGTGAGTGTTTCTCCTGGCATGATAAGGAGGTTTGTATTTCTTGCTCCATATACTGCAAATCCGTGTGGGATATCCCAGTCTTGCTCAATATTTGTTACATGGAAGTAAACAGTATCACCAACTTTAATTCCTTCAATGTTGTCTGGTGTAAAGTGAGATCTGATTGCTGTCATGTAGATATGAACTTCATTTCCTTTTCTAACAACTTTTGCTTCTTCTTCAGATTTTGTAGCGTATGGATGAGTATTCTTTTCCAGTTCAAATATTTTAGTTGTTTTTGGAGCAAGGATTTTTGCAGGAATAGCCTGTGCGTAGTGTGGTTCACCAAGTTCTGCAAGATCGAGAAGGAATTGTGGTTTTGTTGTTTCAACATTTACAGAAATGTCATAAAGCTGTCCTGCGTGTGGCAGTTCTGGACCTGTTGGCAGGAACACATCTTTTGTAATTTTGTTCATAGGTAGGAGATATTTACCCCATGGTTTTGCAGAGTCTCCACCTGGGATCATCAGGTGTCCAACAGAGTAGTATGTTGGAACATGTCCAAGTATTTTACATTTCTTGTAGTCGTAGTAAACAACGTCTGAAGAAATGAAACATGATGTATAAGCGTGTCCTTTTCCATCAAATTCTGTGTGTAAAGGTCCAAGACATGGGTTTGGAAGTTCACAATGGTTGATAGCTTCATATTTCAGGATAGGAATTCCTTCAACTTCGCCAGCAAACTGTTTGTTTTTAATAGCATTCATCATTTTGGAGAATGAGTGAATTGGAATAACAGTTGCCAGTTTACCACCACCTATGATGTATTCTCCGTCTGGAGATACGTCAACACCGTGTGGTGATTTTGGTGTTGGTAGGTAATAAACTACCCCTGGACATTCTTTTGGAATTATCCATTTAACACTTGTTTTCCATTCTGTTCTGGCGATTCTATCGCCTTCTTCAGGTCTATAGTTGTGTGCGTATTTTGTTTTTACTTCCTTATATTTACCCTGTGCTATACACTCTTCTGCTCTTTTCCAGTTAACAGCTGCAATGTAGTCTTTATCTCTCATAGAAGCATTAATTTCAAGGAGTGTATGTGCTTGTTCTGTGTTATACGATGTGAAGAAACACCATCCATTAGATGGTCCTTTACCACAGTGTGCCAGGTCGTAGTCATAACCAGGAACAAGTATCTGGAATGCAATATCCATTTTTCCTGGTTTGTCAGCTCTAATAAATGTTAATGTTCCTTTGAAGTACTTTTTGTACTCTGCTATAGGAACATCTTTTTGAGGAATTGGAATTGAGAATCTGGTAGCGGCTGTTATGTATTCGGAGTTTGGTGTGATAAATGTTGAAGCGTGGTTTCCTGCGGAGAATGGAATTTCCAGAATTTCTGTTGTTTCAAAGGTTTTCAGGTCAATTCTTGCTACCCTTGGTGTGTTGTTTTCATTGATAAATACCCATCTTCCATCAGGTACCCCATTGGTTTGGGATAACTCTGGGTGGTGAGTATCACCCCATGGAATAAATCCATGGCTTGTCATAAGCATTGCTTTTGTTTCCTCTGAATATCCATAACCATTCATTGGAAATACAGAGAAAACAGGAATTACTTTCAG
>JALVGO010000285.1 GCA_027029065.1 Sulfurovum sp. | reverse complement strand
TTATGTACAGATAGGTGACAAGGTAAAGCGTGAAGATACGCTGTTCAAGATGGATTCGGCTGAATTCGATATTCTCAAAGAGCAGGTCAACCTTGGGCTTGAACAGGCAGAGATCCTTACCGATGTCTACAGAAGCAAACTCGATGAGATACGCCGAAACAGAGCTCTTCTGATACGTAACAAAGACAACAGCGCATTCAATTTTGATGACATGAACGAAAACCTTTCTATCACCGCTGAGCATACACAGTCCATGCTCAAAGCGATGCAGGCGATCGTCAAAAACGCGGCACAGAAGGTCAAAGAGATCAGTGTGATCTCACACTATCTTGAGGTCAAAGCCCCCAGTGACGGGATCATTGTACAAAAGAATCTGCATGTAGGCGATATGGTCATGCCCGGCTTTCCGGTCATGGTACTGGTCGATCTTGATCATCTGGAGATTGAAGCACAAATCTCAGAAGCAGATCTTATGAAGATCAATGAAGGGGACTACGTAAAGTTTGAGATCCCTTCCATTCGGTATAAAGGACACGGAAAGATCAAATCCATTGTACCGAGCGCCAACCCTATGACACACACCTTTACCATACGGATTACATTTAAGCGCGGACATCCAAAGATCTATCCCGGTATGTATACCAGAATCACGATTGACTATGACCCCTCTTCATTTCGAGAGACTGTAGAGCAGTAGCCCTACTTCTCCTCTTCCTCCTCTTTACACTTCTTTTTGGGGAAGAGGATCGTTTTAAGATTGTCTGTCAGGACACACCAGACATCTTTGTCTTCCTCGATCTCCTCTTCTTCCTCGCACACATGTTTCTGTACCGGCATCATCGCTTTGGCATTGTCCATAAGAACAGGAATAAAAAAGAGTGCTACCGCTGTAGCGGCGATGGAACCAAAAATCAATGCGATCCCCAAACCGCCGAATATCGGGTCGGTAGAGAGCAGCAGTGAGCCAAGAATGATAGCAACTGCTGTCATCAAGATCGGCTTGGCACGTGTAGCAGTCGCTCTGGCAATCGCCTCTTTCTTATCCATCCCCTCCATAATCAGAGAGCGTGAAAAGTCAATCAGAAGCAGTGATCCTCTTGCACTGATCCCCATCAGTGAGATAAATCCGATCAGCGATGTCGCAGTCAGAAAAAAATGTACATCTGTCAATGCAAGTGCAATCTTGTCCGTTACCCAGTGTCCGATAATCACACCGATAATAGAGAGAAAACTTCCGGCAAGTACAATACCGCTGAGTGCAAATGATTTATAATAAACCACCATCAGAAGGAACATGAGAATCAGTGCGGCAATGAACGCACCGCCAAGATCCCTGAACGTATCGAGTGATACCTTCATCTCACCATTCCATCGTATCAGCACCTTTTCACCTGTTTTTTTATCTACAGCATTCAGATCAAACATATAGGTGGACATGCCGGGTATTTTGGTTACATTGTATTCATTCTGCAGCATGTTCAGCATTTTGTCCCGGGATTCCAGCAGCGGATAGACCTGCGAGACCATATCACATTCGGCAGTGATGATCGCCATGTTTTTAAGGTCTTTTCGAAAAATTGTCGGAGAGGATGGCATCGGCTTGACATCGACAACCTCAATAAGAGGTACCATCATACCCTTCCGATTCATCAGTCTCAGTGTCGACAGTTTGCTGTGCAGTGCTTCACGACTCTCTCCGTTGATCTTTCTGGAGGTTTCATCAAGCCGTACAAAGATAGGGATCTGATCCTGCTGATTTTTCGTATTTTTCACAGCAACAGGCATGCCCTTGAAAGCAAGATAGATGATCTGGTTTACCTGATCTACACTCAACCCGCTTCGAATGATCTTCTCTTTGTTTGGAGAAAGCATATAGGTGGTATAGATATCATCGAGCATCACATCCACATCGACAAGTCCTTCGGTTGAAGCGAGTATACCGCTGACACGGTCAGCCATATGGCGCAGCTGCTTTTCCGATTTGCTGTAAAGCTCTACAACGATCGTTGCGAGTGTCGGCGGTCCTGAGGGCATCTCGATAAACTTGATACTCGTTCCCGGCTTGAGCAGTTCACACCGCTTCTGTATCTTTGGACGAATGCGGTGTACCATCTTGAACGAGGGTTCATCTCTGTGATGCTTGTCTGTCAGATTGACTACGATCTCTGCCTGATTCTGCATACGTTTAAACGCACTTCCCTTGACAAGTCCGGCATAGTCAAGCGGTGCCCCCTGCCCCAGAAAGACCTCCATATCGG
>JALVGO010000284.1 GCA_027029065.1 Sulfurovum sp. | reverse complement strand
AAAGCTATGACAGCAACATCTGGACCAGGTATATCCCTTATGCAAGAGCTTATTGACCTTGCGTCAATGACAGAAACACCTGTTGTTGTTGTTGATGTTCAAAGGGCAGGACCATCTACAGGTATGCCAACAAAACACGAACAGGCAGACCTTTTTGCAGCAGCACTTGGTGGACACGGTGATGATCAGAGAATAGTTATTGCACCTAAAAACGTTGAAGAAAACTTCTATCTCACAATAGAAGCATTTAACCTTGCTGAAAAATATCAGCTTCCAGTTCTCCTCCTGACAGACGGTTCACTTTCTCTAAGAGCTGAAGCTATCCCAACTCCAGATGTTAAGAAAATTAAAGAAAACCTCATAGAAAGACCAGTTGTAAGAAAAGAGGATGTAAAACCAGAAGAGCTTGATAATCTCTTTAGATATGCAATAACCGAATCAGGAATATCACCAGTATTCGTTCCAGGAGTTTCTCCAAAACCATATACAGCTACAGGACTTGAACACGCAGAAAACTCAAGACCAAGAACCACCCCTAAAGAAAGAACAATAATGATGGATAAGAGATTTAGAAAAATAAAGAATGTGGAACAAGAAAATCCACATCTTGTTGAGTGGGACTTAGGAGACCTCCAAAAAGGAGACAAGGCTGATATAGCTGTAGTTGCATGGGGATTAACAGCATCAATTACTCAAGAAGCTGTTAAAAGACTTAGAGATAAAGGATATAAAATTGCAGCTCTCTATCCAAAACTTCTCTATCCAGTTCCTAAAAATGCCCTTGAAGAACTTGCTCAAATGGCTGACAAAATACTTGTTCCAGAAGCATCATACCTTGGCCACTTTGCAAGATTTATGAAGATGTTTACAAACATCCCACAAGAAAAAATTGTTCAGTTCAACATTTACAGAGGAGAGCCATTCATCCCTAAAGAAATAGAAGAGAAAATTCTTGAACTTTTAGGGGAAAAAGTTAGCGCGTAAATGACATTAATCAGGGCTTTTTAGCCCTGTTTTTATAAAAATTAAACCAAACCAAGAAAAGGAGGTATATCATGGAATATATCAGACTACAGGAAAAACTCCCACCAAAAGAGTATAGGAGTGATATTGAACCTACATGGTGCCCTGGTTGTGGGGACTTTGGAGTTGTTACAGCTCTAACAAAGGCTTTTTCAGAAGAAAAGCTTGATCCAACAGCTATCACACTAACTTCTGGTATTGGATGTTCTTCAAGACTTCCACTCTGGATGAATGCTTTTGGTCTTCACACAGCACACGGTAGAGCGTTACCAGCTGCTGTAGGTGCAAGACTTGCGAGACCTGACGTTCCAGTTATCGTTACAGCTGGAGACGGGGACATTTTCTCAATAGGTATGGAGCACTTCCCACATGCTGCAAGAAAGAACTTTGACATAACACTTGTTGTTATGGATAACAGAATGTATGCTCTTACTAAGAACCAGACTTCTCCAACTTCAAGACATGGATACAAAGGTTCATTAAACCCTTACGGAAACATTGAAGACCCTATGAATGTTATATCTTTTGCTATTGCATCAGGAGCAACATTTGTAGCTCAGTCTTATGCAGGAAATCCAAAACATCTTGCAGAAACTATTCAGGCTGCAATAGAGCACAAAGGATTTTCTTTTGTTAACGTTCTTTCTCCTTGCCCAACATTCAACAAAATAGATACATTTAAATACTACAAAGGAAGACTTATTGATATCAATAAAGAGCTTGGACACGACCCAACAGATAGAAAAGCAGCTATGGCTTTAGCTGAACATGTTCTTGATGCAGACAATCCAGAGCTTGAGGATGCAGAACCATTCAAAGGAAAAAGACCTATCGGAATATTCCTTAAAGAAGAAAAAGAAACATTTGAAGAAAGAGTTGCAAAACTTCAGGAAAAGTTCAAACCAGCATCCGGAGAACCAGACTGGGACGAAATCCTTGCACAGTACAGACCTTAATAAAATTAAAGCCCCGCTTTAAGCGGGGCTTTTTATACTTCTCTATTTTTTATTTCTTCTAAATACTCTTTTTTTCCATCAACATATATAAGAACCCACTGAGCTAATCTTTCTCCAAGTCTTCTACAGGCTTCTATTTCTTCATCTTTTCTAGGCTCCCCTGCTGTTACTGCACCATAATGAAGAGTGAATTTATCTCCTACGTAATCTGTTACTCCAAATACTAAAAATCCATAGTTCATCAAAACAGTTAGAATAGACATACATGCTATTTCATTACCTCCGCCCCATCCTCC
>JALVGO010000283.1 GCA_027029065.1 Sulfurovum sp. | reverse complement strand
TTTGCAGTTTCTGTTTCATTTAGCAGTAGGAAAGAAGCATGCCCTCTTTGATCTGCTGCATCGTCTCTTCGCCGACAAGTCTTTTGACAATCGCCAGTCCGAAGCAGACAGCCGTTCCAGGTCCCTGCGAGGTGATAACATTACCATCCTCCACCACCTTCTCATCGCTTACATAACCCGGAGCATCGATCTCCTCTACCGCACCGGGATAGGCGGTATAACGGTCACTGAGTACTCCGGCTTTTTTGAGTGCATAGGGTGCGGCACACATCGCGCCGACCATCTTCTTGGCTTTGAACTCACGCAGCAGCTCCTGCACCCGTGCATTCTCCGCCAGCGCATAGGTACCGCCCCAGCCGCCGGGCAATACCATCATGTCAAAATCATCGACAATGACATTGTTGATAGAGGTATCCGCTTTGATCGTAATGCCATTGGCGCCTGTGACTAGATCGCCATGCAACTCATCTTCAATGTACGCCAACCGTACCTCAATGCCGCCTCTGCGCATCACATCACAAAGCGCTACCGCTTCAAGCTCCTCAAACCCTTTTGCCAATGGTAATAGTACACTTGCCATTATTTGCTCCTTTCTAAAATGTGATTCACGATTCTATATCCGTGATTAAGTGCGATCGCAATGGAACCGCCGCTTTTAAAGGCGATATCCCCCGCGATATACATACCCGACACCTCTGTCTCATAGTTCTCATCAAAGATCGGCTCCCCGCTCTCATCGAGGGTGATACCGCACGACTTGAGGAAATCTTTGGGGGTGGTACCACCGATAGCGTAGATGACACGGTCGTAGAGCTCCGCACCATCGGTGAAGTTGACCTTCACTTTGCCGTGTTCATTCTCAAGACTCTCGATATCGACACCCAGTTTGGGGCGTACTGCACCCTTTTCAACATACGCTGCAAACATCTGTTGGTTGGTGGGATTGGGACGGGTGAGACTCTCTCGGCGGTAGTTGAGGGTGACTTCGTTGCTGTCGCTGAGATCGCACGCATACTCTACCGCACTGTCACCGCCACCGACGACGAGTACCTTTTCACCGTCTCCACACTTGTCAAGATTGAAATTGATCTGAGTTTTGAGCGAGGGAGGGATCTTGTAGGAGGGCTTGTTGGGTTTGCCCATACGACCGATACTGACGATCACATGTTTTGCCAGATCGGTACCGCAGCCGCTTTGGACATGAAACACGCCGTCGATCTTCTCTACCTTCTCCACTGCACAGTTGAAGCGGGTATCTATCTTCTCATCATCCAGCAGTGCATCGAAGTAGTCAAGCGTACTCTCTTTGGTACCGTCAAAAAAGTCAACATTCCCCTCAAGCTCTACCGCCTGCCCCCGCCAGTCTTTGTCAACGCGTTTGTTCTCTTTGTAGAATTTTCGGATCGTGTGCGAGTGGTTGTCTGTCTTTTCGATCATCAGCACTTTATCTATTCCAAGCATTTTCGCTTCGACTGCAGCACCGATACCGCCGGGACCACCCCCGATAATAATGAGATCGTAGAGCGTCTGCATCTGCACTCCTTTAAAATCAGATAGTCTATTCTATCACGACAGATCAAACAGAGACAAACAGTTTTTTAAAAAAAGCCGCTTTTTTCAATCTCTGTCCGGAATAATCACTTTTTAGATATGCTAAAGAGGTAGATGTTTCTCGCATATCATGCAGAAAGCTGAAAAGAAAAATCTTATTTCGCTTTTTCGAGGTATTCACCCTCTACCGTATTGACCTTGATCTTGTCCCCTTCAAGGACGTGGAACGGTACCTGTACAACGGCACCGCTGTTGAGTGTTGCAGGTTTTTTGCCGCCTTGTGAGTCACCTTTGAAGTTTGGTGGTGTCTCTACCACTTCATAGACGTATGTATTGGGGATCTCAACCGAAATTGCTTTACCGTTATGGAACAGAATCTCCGCCTCCATACCGTCAACCATAAAATCAAATGTCTCTTTGCCAACCTGCTCATGTGTCAGACCTATCTGGTCAAATGTGGTCGTATCCATAAACTGCAAAAATTCACCATCATCATAGAGATACTGCATTGTCTTCTGCTCAAGTTCAGGCACTTCGAATTTGTCACCTGCATGTACGGTCTTCTCAATCACCTTTCCGGTCTGGAGGTTTTTGATCTTGATACGCACAAATGCTGCACCCTTCCCAGGTTTGACATGTTGAAACTCGATCACTTTGTACGGGTTGCCGTCAAGTTCGAGTCTTACGCCTTTTTTAATATCACCCATGCCGATTGTTGCCATGTTCTATCCTTCAAAATAAAATTGGAAGATTATAGCAAAGTGTTAATAAAAGTAGCGGGTAGCGGGTAGCGGGTAGCGGGTAGCGGGTAGCGGGTAGCGGGAGTTTTGCATAGGCTGCTTTAATGCAGCCTTAAGTGCTTCTCTCTAACCGCTGTTCTATTTGGTAATAGAAATATTGTTTACATCACAGTGGTCTGCAGGTTTGAAGTCCATCGCTTTGGCATTGTGCATCAGTACCGGTACAAATAATAATGATACAAATACCGCTGCCACAGTACCGGAGATCAGTGCGACACCAAGCCCGCCAAAGACAGGGTCAGACGCCAAAAGTGCCGAACCAAGAATGATCGCTACGGCTGTCAACATGATTGGCTTGGCACGTGTTGCAGCCGCTACAGCGATCGCTTCACGTTTCTCCATACCGCGACACTCCATGAGTGATTTTGCAAAGTCGATCAGAAGCAGTGAGTTTCTTGAACTAATCCCCATCAATGCAATAAATCCAATAAGCGATGTGGCTGTCAGGAAGAATGTTTCCGATGTAAACCAGTTTGCCACCCAGTGCCCAAGGATCACACCAATCAAAGAGAGGAATGATCCAAGCAGGATGATCCCGCTGAGAGCAAAGCTTTTATAGTAGATCACCAACAATAGGAATATCAGTACAAGTGCAGCGATGAATGCAGCACCAAGATCACGGAACGTATCGAGCGTTACCTTCATCTCTCCGTCCCATCTGAGCAGGAATTTCTCTCCTGTCTTTTTATCGGTCAGATGCAGGTCGAACATATAGGTACTCATCCCCGGTTCTTTCTCTACATCATATTCTTTGGAGAAGTATTCGAGCATCTTCTCTCTTGCATCCAACAGCGGATAAACCTGTGAAACCATATCTGTCTCGGCAATCACATTAATCATGCGAGACAGATCTTTATGCATGATAGACGGGTTTGATTTTACCTTTCGCAGATGCACAACTTCACTCAGCGGTACCAGCATCCCTTTCATATTCATCAGGTTCAAAGAAGATATCTTGCTCTGTAGTGCATCTTCACTGTGTGAATCAAGACTTTTGCTGCTTTTTGACAAGATCAGGAACATGGGGATCTGGTCAGGGTTGTTTTTTGAATTTTTGTGTGCAATCTCCATCCCCTCAAATGCCAGATAGAGAATATTGTTCACCTGCTCTACACTCAAACCGCTTCTTGCGATCTTCTCTTTATCAGGGATAAGCTCATATTTGTCAAAAATTTCATCCGCCATGACATCAACATCGACAAGCCCGTCTGTCTTCTGCAGAATCTTCGCGACATCCATAGAAATATCGCGTATCTTGTCCAGATTGTCCCCATGCACTTCAACAACAATAGAGGCAAGTGTCGGAGGTCCTGCCGGCTGTTCAATAAATTTGATATTGGTACCTTTTACAAGTGGCTGACACTTTTTCTTGACAATCGGACGGAGTCGCTGTACCATCAGAAAAGAGGGCTCTTCCCGTGTATGCTTGTCTGTCAGATTCACTGCTATTTCAGCCACATTCTCAGTATGCTTCATTGCCGCCCCTTTGACAAGACCGGCATAATCAAGAGGAATCCCCTGCCCCAGGAAGAGTTCCATATTCAAAATATTTTTCTCATTTTGGAGGGTATCAAGTACACATTCACTGACTTTTCGTGTCTGTTCTATAGAACTGCCTGTCGGTGTATCGATATAGACAGAAAAGGTATTGTCACTTTTTCCTGGAAGCATTTTTGCCAGTACCATTTTTGTCGGGAACATCATCAGCGTACCGAAAAACGCTACAGCAGTCAATATAATTACCATACGCTTTTTTTGCTTACTGCCGAGGATATCATAAATGAATTTCTGAAACCCTTTCATTATTTACCCCCTTTGTAATGCTTGTGTGTCGGTTTTTTCAAGAGTTTCAAACTCAAGTACGGCGTAAAAATATAGGCAACAAACAGAGATGCAATCAGTGCTACAGGCACATTGAGCGGAATCGGTTTCATAAACGATCCCATCATACCTCCGACAAATGCCATAGGTATCATCGTAAGAATGATCGCTAGTGTTGCAATATTGGTCGGTGCCCCGATCTCATCTGTGGCTTCGACCAGTAGTTCATCCATCTCTTTACTCTCTACATCATGTGCATGCAGATGTCTGTGAATATTCTCAATCACGATAATCGCAGCATCTACAAGTAATCCAAGCGATAGAAGGAATGCAAAGAGCGTAATCCTGTTGATTGTCTGTCCCGACAGATATGCGATAAACAGCGTCACTGCCAAAATCGCCGGTACGGTAAAGGTAACAATAAGCGACTCTCTCCATCCCAAAGCAAAGACAAGCATCAGTGCAATAATGATAATGGTAATGACAAGGTGATGCATCAGCTCATTGACCGCTTCATCTGCACGTACACCGTAGTTTCTGGTAATGATATAACCTATTCCTTCTTTACTCAGTTCTTTGTCAAACTCTTTCAGTACATCCAGTACATCCTCTGCGACAAATACCGCATTGGTGCCCGCCAGTTTAGAGACGGTCAGGGTCACCTGGCTGCGTTCTTTTCCCATTGATGTTGCATTTGCATCTTTGAAACGCACCGTAGCTGTTTTAAAGTTTTGAATATCAATACCGTCTGTCACTTTTGCAACATCTCGAAGGTAGATCGGTGATCCCATATACTGCGCGACAATGACACTCTTGACATCCTCGACACTCTCGATGGCATTCTTCACACCAAAGATGACCAGTTCATTCTGTTTTGTCCGCCCTTTTACATCAGGTACATCCACAGCAACTGACTGAACCGCTTTCATGATCTGCCCCATAGAGAGGTGATAGGCAGAAAGCTTTCCCATATCCACTTCGATATTAAACTGCTCTTTTCTTTCCCCTTTCAAGGTTGTCTTGGCAACATTCTTGACGGCATTGATTTTCTGTTGTAGTTTACGTACTGTTTTAAAAAGGGCGGCATCATCCACTTTTTTATCTTTTCCATAAAATGCAAACGTCAAAATAGGAATATCGATGTCGATATCAAACGGTTTGATGAGCGGTTCCATTACTCCTTTAGGCATCATATCCATATTCTGCATTACTTTATCATAGAGTTTCAGGTTCGCATCTTCACGATTTTCTCCAATATAGTACATGACACTGACAGTACCATAGTTGTTAAATGCCTGACCGTAAATATGTTCGATTCCCTTAATTTCACGCAGTTTTCGCTCAAGCGGGTTGATAATGATATTTTCAATCTCTTTCGGACTTGCTCCAGGCATAGCAACCACAACGGCACCACCGGAAATAGCAATTTGAGGGTCTTCCTCGCGAGGCATGATACTCAGCGCAAGATACCCCATAATAAGTAAAAATGCACCCAAGACTGAAGTTAACGGGTTTCGCAAAAACCCTTTGGCAAGTTTACCGGCATAATCGGTTACCTGATATTCATTCTTCTTTTCCATCGGTTACGCCTTTATGAGAATTTTCGCATACATCCCCGGATAGACAGATTTGTCTTTATGGTCAAACTTGATCTTGATCTTGAACTTGTGTGTCATTGGGTTGGAGTTCGGTATGATTGAAGAGATCTCACCCACTGTTTTAAAGCCTATAGACGGAATCGCCACATCTACTTTCTTCCCCAGTCCAATATACTTCAGCTGAGACTCCGATATCTCTGCTACGATCTTCAATTTGCTCAAGTCGGTCAAAATCACTGCAGGCATTCCCGGAATGGCCATCTCCCCTTCGTTGACTTTCTTGGCAACGATCACACCATCGTTGGGAGCTGTCACTTTGAGGTATTTGTACTGGTTGAGTACCTCCTCCTTTTTTGCCTCCGCCTGCTTGAGCTGATCCTCAGAAATGGAGACCATGTCTTTCAGGTTTTTTGCCATCAGTTCAAGATTTTCAAGCTCATAGGTCGAAACCATCTTCTTCTCATAGAGACGTTTGTGACGCGCAAGGTTAACCAGTACATTGTTAAGCTGATTTTTGTTCATCTGCAATGCCAGTCTCGCCTGTGAAATAGCAAGATCTACCTGACGCTCTGCCGCTTCGATATCCTTCGAGTCAATCTCATAAAGCAGCTGCCCTTTTTTAACAATATCCCCTTCGCTGACTGCCATATTTTTCACATAACCCATATATCGGCTGGTCATCATTTTTTGGTTGTCCGATACCACTGCACCGCTAAGTTCGATTTCTATCGCATTCAGAATCGAAAGGATCCCAAAAGTCATCAATACCAAGATCTTTTTCATACTTGCTCTCCTCTATTTAAGATACTCTCCAGTTGAAATACTTTTGTATTTCTTTTATTTTTTGCCGTCAACAGCTTTAGCAGCATTTCAAGCTCTTTGGACTGTTTGATCAGCACATCGGAAATCGATACCAGTCCCTCTTTATACCGCTCACGGTAACTTTTGTAAACTTCTTTCGCAAACTTCAGCTGTTTTCTATAGCTTCGTATATCCGCATCGATACTCAAAATCTCGGTACGCAGTTTTTTCACTTTCAATGCAATACCTTTTTTGGCAAGCGCTACCTGTTCCTTGACTTTCATGTAGTTGACTTTTGCCTTCTCAAGCTGATACTCATCCGTACCGCCGCTGAAAAGGTTCCACTTCATTTGGAAACCTACGGTATAGGCATCTTTTTGTGTAAAATCATTCCATAGACTGTTATCAGCACTGCCATACTCGGCAAAGGCACCTACTTCCGGAAGGAAACGTGCTTTTTCAAGCTCCATGGCATGTCTGCTCATCTCAAGCCCGAGTTTTGCTTTGCGAATATCGAGGTTTGTATAGGCAAGTGCCTCACGGTCAATCTTCGGCATTGGTGCCACATCTTTTACACGTTTGATACTCGTTACCTCCGTATTGAGAAGGAAGGACAGATACTGATATGCCAGCTCCCTGTTGAGTTTTGCCTGATTGTACATACTCTCCGCTTCAGCTCTGCGTGCTTCCACTTCAAGCAGGTCAATATTTTTGGCATACCCCTCTTTTTTCATTTCACGGATGATACTCTCGAGCTTGTTGATATTTCCAATGATGCGTCTTAGATTGATAATATAGTTCTCTACAAGCGTAATATCATAAAAGGCCTTGCGTGTCTCATACATTTTCATATTCAACGTTTTTTTTCTGTCAAGCAGGCTCATCTTATACATCATCTTGCTGATACGTCCGTACTCAGTCAATTTCCCTCCGGTATAGAGCGGCAGCATATAGGAGAGTTTTGTCTGAAAATGGCTGCGCGCATCTGGGTAATTCAGATCATGCGGTGCAATGTTGAGAATCGCACCTCCGCTTTGGGCAAGTCCCTGTGTGAAACGTCCGAAATCACCGCCTGACTGGGCAGCTCCCTGTCCTATGGCTCCGAGAAAATCCGAAAATCCGAAATCGGCAAATGTTGCTTCACGGCTCTGCAGTTTGAAGCCAAATACATTCCCCGCATCATTCGAACGCATACCCATCAGTGTAAGGTCTGCCTTACCATAATTCATCCCCTCTACAGCTTTCGCTTCAAGGGCTTTCATTTTGGCATCAAATTGCGCGATCTTCAACTCAAGGTTCTCTTTTTTCAGCATCTCAAGTGCCTGTGTCAAACTCAAATGCTTGACTTCGGCAAAGAGAGGTACTGCAACACATACAGCAAGTAGTATCTTTTTCATTGTATTGCTCTCCTAAGATAATCAGTTATTATAGCACAAGAAATCGAGATAGATAAGGTATCCTACATTTTAGGCGCGATTATAACTGATATCATTTTAATGAATGTTGAAAATAGTTGATGATTATGAATGTTTTTGATCAGTAGAACCGAATTATCGGTTCTACTGCAGGAAGTGTTTAAAGCGTAGCGTGAGAGACACTGATGCAGGCATCAAGTGCAGCAAGTTCATCAAGTACCTTTCTGGATACCTGTCCGTCAACACGCACCACAGCAAGCGCCTGCTGCTTGTTGTCACGCCCCAGTCTGAAGTCAGAAATATTCAAACCGTTTTGCGCAAGGATATGTCCCACATCCCCAATTACGCCCGGAGTGTCCGTATTTCTGAAGAAGATCATAGTACCCTTTGGCTCCACATCGAGAATATACTCATCAATCTCGATAATACGCTGTACCGTGTCATCAAATACCGTACCGGCAATAGAGATCGTGCTATCTGCCGTTGTTAGTTTGATCGCAATCTTGTTTGTAAAGCCGCTGGTATTTGGCAATGTCTCATTGGAAAGTTCAATACCGCGCTCTTTAGCGACAAACTCAGCATTGACATAGTTGACCTGATCTGCAAGAGACTCTGTCAATACACCAACAGTTGCAAATGTCTGCATAGAGGCAAGATAATCGGCAATCGGTCCTTTTGCTGTTACTTTAATGGACTTCACAGCACTTTTGGTTACCTGCGAAGAGAGATGTCCCATCTTCTGGATGAGCTCAAGGTAGGGACGCACAAAGTCCGGAAGCTCATTCTCTTTGATAGGAAGGTTGAGTGCATTAGGATAAGCGATCCCTTTTGCCGCTGCAATCGCATTTTCTGCCGCCTGTGTGGCAATGTTGCGCTGAGACTCAAGGGTATTGGCACCAAGGTGCGGAGTGACTGTAACATTGTTAAGATCAAGCAGAGGATGGTCTGTTGCCGGTTCTTTGTTAAATACATCAATACCCGCCATAGCGATCTTTCCGGACTTCAGACCTTCAAGCAGTGCCTCTTCATCATAGAGTCCACCACGCGCGCAGTTAATGAGGATCACGCCGTCTTTCATTTTGGCGATCTCCTCTTTTCCGATCATGCCGATAGTCTCTTCTGTTTTTGGTGTATGGATCGTAATAATATCACATGCCAGAATATCATCAAAGTTTTTCGTATAGGCAATATCAAGATTGGTTGCCTTGCTTGGATCAATATACGGGTCGTACGCAACAACATCCATTTCAAATGCTTTGGCACGCTTTCCGACACGTGAACCGATGTTACCAAAACCGATGATCCCCAGTTTCTTGTCTTTAAGCTCCGTACCGTACCAGTCCTGTCTTCTCCAGACCCTGTCAAGCTTCAGGTTGTTATGGGCATACGGAAACTGACGTACACATGAAAGCATGTGTGCCATTGTCAGCTCCACTGCTGCAATCGTATTGGCTGTAGGAACATTCATTACAACGATACCCTGTTTACTCGCACCGGGGATATCAACATTATCAACACCGACACCGGCACGCACAACTGCCGTAAGCTTCTTTGCAGCTGCCAAAAATGCCACATCGACATCCGTTGAAGATCGTGTGATGGCAACATCTGCCAGAGGAATGATCTCTGCAACAAGTTTGTCTTTTGGTTCGTCTGCAGCATTGATAAGTTCTATTTCACTGTCACTCGCAAGAATGTCCAGTCCGCTTTGGTGAATATGGTCACAAACAACAACTGTTTTTTTTGACATCTGATACCTTTGTTCTATTAATTTCATACCTGATCAGGTTTCTGTTTGAGCCCAAGGGAAGGGCTCAAGTGCACGCAGTTTATTGAGTTTTGCTTAAAAAGCGTTTGTTTGAGGAGAATTATTTTTTGAGAATATCACCGAATGCATCACCCAGTGTCATACTGTCATCCTGATCCATGTTCAGCTGCTCAAGCGCTTCTCTCTCTTCCTGACGCTCAAGTCTCTTGACAGATACTCTGATACGGTCAGAGTTTGGATCGATAAAGCTGATCACACCTTTGATCTCCTGTCCTTTTTCAATCTCGTCAAATTTGAGCGGATGAAGATCCTCAGTTCTGATAAGTGCATCGACATTGTCATCCAGTGCTATAAATACACCAAAGTCTTTTTTATCTTTAACAGTTCCTGTTACGATAGAACCGTTTTTATGGTTTTGCGCAAAGGCTGCTACAGGAGAGTCCTCAAGCGCTTTTTTACTCAGAGAGATTTTACCCGCATCTCTGTCGATTTTGATGATCTTCACTTCAACCTCATCACCGACATTGAGTTCAGATTTTGCATTTTTGGATTTGTCCCAGGAGACTTCCTGATTGTGCAGCAGTCCCTCTACCGGTCCAACCTTCACAAATGCACCAAAATCAGTGATGGAAGTCACAGTTCCTTTGACAACATCACCGACTCTGTGCTCAGCGGTAAATGCATCCATCGGTTTTGGAAGCAGGTTTTTGAGGCTTACTCTCAGTCTTCTTCCCTCTTTGTCAATTTCGATCACTTCTACGTTGATCTCTTCACCATTGCTCAGGTAGTCTTTAGGGTGTTTAACATTTTTGTCCCATGAGATCTCAGAAACATGCAGGAATGCTTCAAGATCTTCACCCAGATCAACAAAGACACCATACGGTTCAATATTGGATACCGTCGCTGTTACAGTGTCACCGACACCGATAATGGAGTCAATGTCTTCCCAAGGATCAGGATTTGCATCTTTAATAGAAAGCGAAAGGTGTCTCTTCTTTTTGTCATACTCAAGTGCGACAACATTGACCTCATCACCCTCTTCAAAATACTTGGATGGATTTACCGGTCCTTTGTGAGAGATTTGTGAGTAGTGTACCAGACCGTCGATACCGCCCACATCAACAAACATACCGTAGCTTGTGATCTTTTTGATCGTTCCGACAACCGGCTCTTTGTTTTCCAGAAGTGATGCAACAATCTCATCCGTTCTTGCTTTATCTCTTTCGATCAGCTCTTTTCTTGAAATAACAACAGAACCTTTCTCTTTATCCACTTTGACGATCACAGCTTTGACTTTTTTACCGATAGGATCGATTTTAGATGAGAGATAAGAGAGTGTACGAGGCATGAAGAATTCAAGTCCGTCAACCTCTACGACGTATCCGCCTTTGTTTTTCTTGGTCACTACACCTTCGATAATGTATTCCTGCTCTTCGTCATATTCCGAAATAAACTCATTGAGTGCGGCACGGCTGAGTGCGGCTTTGTAAGAGATGCGCCCTCTTCCCTGGTTGACAACATTGATCTCATCACCGACATTGAAAAGAATGTTTCCTTCTTCGTCTCTGATCTCATCGAGGTTCAGATTTGCATCTCTTCCACCACCGATGTCCACGACTGCAAGGTTGTCTTTTTCATCGATCTTGACGACCGTACCTGTTACCAAATCACTCTTTGACTCTGATTTTTTGAACGATTCCTCAAGCATCGCCTCAAAATCTACTTCTTCTATTTCGATATCTTCGAACTTCATACCTATCCTTATGTGTACACAAATTTTGCGTTATTATATCCAAATATATTATAAAGATGCTTATGAGAAACAGGACTGCAACAGCAGTACAGGAGAAAAGAGAAAGTCCAGCAGGTTAGATCAATAGTGTGAAATGGCTTGCAGTACCTCAAAGTAGTTTGGAAATGTCTTTGCCGTACACTCTGGATCATTGATCGTTACAGAGACAGGGTCGAGTGCAAGCAGTGAAAAACACATCGCCATTCTATGGTCATCATAGGTATCAATAGCGGCATGCTTAAGCTGCTTTGGAGGGGTGATTGTCAGGTAGTCCTCCCCCTCTTCTACCGTTGCACCCACTTTTCGCAGCTCTGTCGCCATAGCATGCAGTCTGTCGGTCTCTTTGACACGCCAGTTGTAGATATTGCGCAGTGTGGTTGTACCATCAGCAAAGAGTGCCGTGGTGGCTATGGTCATCGCAGCATCAGGAATATGGTTGAAGTCCATATCGATCGCATGCAGCTCTCCTCTGCTTACTGCAATGTAATCTTCTGCCCACTCCACATTCGCACCCATCTTTTCAAGCACATCGGCAAACTTGACATCCCCCTGTACAGAATTTTTGCCTATGCCCGTTACTTTGACCTGTCCACCTTTGATGGCAGCAGCAGCCAGAAAGTAGGAAGCAGAAGAGGCATCCCCTTCCACCATAAAATGATCAAGCGCTTTGTAGCGCTGCCCTGCTTTGACAATAAACCGCTGGTATCCCTCGTTTACTACCTCTACCCCAAAACGCTGCATAATGTCAAGCGTAATATCGATATAAGGTTTGGAGACAAGCTCACCGACAATCGTGATGGTCATATCCTCCTGTGCCATAGGTGCAGCCATCAGCAGTGCCGTCAAGAACTGGCTGGAGATCGATCCGTCTATCTCTACCGCTCCACCTTTAAGCCCGCTTGCATGGATCTTCAACGGAGGGTAACCATCATTCTCAAGATATGCTATTTGTGCACCTGCCTGACGAAGTGCATCTACCAGATGCCCGATAGGCCGCTCTTTCATACGGGGTTCACCTGTCAGCAGATACTCCCCCCTGCCAAGTGTCAATGCCGCTGTCAGCGGCCGCATAGCCGTTCCGGCATTTCCAAGAAAAAGTTCCAGAGACCGGTCTGTTTCAAAAGGACCGCCGTTGCCGGTAACAACACACTCTGTTCTGTCTTCTGAAAGGGTATAGTCCACTCCCAGTTTTTGCAATGCATTGAGCATATGCCGCGTATCATCACTGTCAAGCAGATTGGTGATTTTGGTGGTTCCTTCCGCCAAAGCAGCGATCAGCAGGGCACGGTTGGAGAGGCTTTTGGACCCGGGAAGATTCACCTCTCCTTCTATTTTAGCTATAGGCTTGAGTGTCAGACTATTCACCCTTCTGCACCTCGTCAACCTTGACAAGTTCCTGAATGCGGTCGATCACATTCTGAACGATCCAGTCCGGTGTAGAGGCTCCTGCAGAGATACCGCACAGCGCTTTCCCTTCAAACCACGATGCCTCCAATTCCGATTCATTTTCAACCAGATAGCTCTCTTCACAGTAGGTTTTACAAATAGAATGCAGTTGCTTTGTATTAGAAGAATGCTTCCCGCCTATAACGATCATCACATCCGCATCTTTGGCAAGTTCTGCCGCCGCATCCTGGTTTTCAAACGTCGCGTTGCAAATGGTGTTAAAGACCCGTACCTCTTTGTGCTCCAAAATCAGTTTGTTCACCACTTTAAGATAGTCTTCGGGTTTACGTGTCGTCTGCGCCACAACAGCCACCTTCGAAAGCAGCGGAAGCCCCTCAAGTTCCTCTTCGTTGATCACCACAAATGCATTGCGCGGATCCTTGGCATAACTTACCACCCCTTTGATCTCCGGGTGGTTCTTGTCACCAAATACCACAATGCTGTACCCCTGCTCACTCATATCTGCCACAATATGCTGTGGGGTTGTCACATACGGACAGGTCGCATCGATGATCTCATTATTCTGACTTTTCAGTTGTGCCAGCTCGTTTTTGGGAATACCGTGTGTACGGATCACAACAGCATCATTGGGTGCGATCTCATCGAACTTTTCTGCAAGTCCGATAGCATACCCCTCTTTAAGACGGTTGATCTCATCCTTGTTATGGATCAAAGGACCGTAGGTTTTGCTGCCGCGATGCTCTTCAGCGATCTTGATAGCACGTTTGACACCAAAACAGAAGCCGTAACTGGATGCAAGCTGTATTTTCATCTATCGAAGCTCCGCACCAAAATGTTCTTGAAGTGCACGCATGATCTCTTCCATCACATACTCGATATCAGACTCTTCGAGTGTCTTCTCCATAGACTGGATGAAGAAACGGATCGTAAGTGATTTTTTCTCTCCAAGTTTTTCATCGGTATAGATATCTACCGGATAACTCTCTTTGAGCAGTGGCAGATTCAGACTGTTCAATACCTTCGCAACCTCATAGTAACGAATGCTTTTGTCGATCACGACACTCAGGTCTTTGTAGACACCCTGAAACTTCGAGATCGGTTTGGCATTGATATGCTTTGGCATCAGCACATTGAAGTCAATCTCTGCAATGAAGGTCACAGGAATATCGTAATGCTCCTGAACACTCGGATGCAGTTTGCTTACAAATCCGCACACTTTGCCGTCTATGACAATATCTGCAGACTGGTACGGATGGATCAGTCCGTTTTCAAATGTACACGGTACAAGATCGAAATGTCCGATCACACCGCCCATCTTACCGACAAATGATGCAAAATCGATTAGCGGCGGTTTGCCGGCATTGGTAACACTTTCACGCTCTGCCTGACCGGCAAATACAAAACCGATCTTCTCATGCTGCATACGTGTACTGTCAAACACGGCACCGATCTCAAAGAGCGGAATCGACTTTTTGCTGTAACTGACGTTACGCTTGACTGCCTGAAGCATATTGACCAGAAGCGTGCTTCTGAGGGTATTGAGCTCTTCGGCAATTGGATTTGCCAGGGCAAGTGCTTCCTCTGTTGTTTCAAACCCATAACGCTCCAGCACCTCTTTCTCACTGAATACGTAGGAGATATTCTCATAAAACCCTACACCGATCGCCCTGTTTCTCAGACGTTTTTTTGCCGCATATCTGCTGCTTGTTTCATTGAGGCGTTTCTTTTCTGCAAAGACCAGCGGCTTTGAGGGGATGTTATTGATTCCGACAATACGTACGATCTCTTCGGCAATATCCTGAATATTCTTAATATCATGTCTGAAAAACGGTACTTTTGTGGCAAGCTGATGGTCATTCATCGTGGTAATTTCAAAACCGAGCTTCTGAAGCACGACTGCTATCTTGCTCAATTCGATCTCCATACCGACAATATCCGATATCTCACCGGCATCGACAAGTACCTTCTCATGTTCTCTCTCAACCTCGACATCCATAGAACCTTCATAGCACTCTACTTCAGTATTGTGCTCCATCAGGTAGGCAAGATAGCCCAACCCGAAGCCAAGGTCACTGTTGGAACCCCGTGAGGTTTTATAGTAGAGATCATCCGTCTCTATTTTCTCATTGGCAACTGCTTCAGCAAGCAGATCAGGATGGATATAGCTTGCTTCTATCAGCACTTCTCTGCTGTTGGCTGTCGGTTTGCTCTCTTCGGTTTGGCTCACACCGACAATACTTACATGTTTGCCGTTGGCATGGATATGGATGATCCCCTTTGCATGTGCCTCGACACTTACGACAACCTTCTCCTCTTCAGGAGAGCAGAAACTTGCACAGTCATACATACGCAGGATCACCCCGGTCGTATGTGTCGCATATGCCAAGATCTCCGCCAGAGGATTGTCCGCTTCTGCTTTGACCATTGCCAAACGCAGCTTTATCAAGAAGTTGCTGTGTACATTTTGCAATGTCGCAAGTTTGTAACGCAGGTCTGCATCCATTTCGCCGGAAGTGTGCAAGTCCATCTTGCGTGCGATACCAAGCTTCATGCGCTCTTCCTGCTTATATTCAAACGGTTTCATTTCGATGTTCAACGCTGCGCTCAGGTCACGTGCCACGCCGTAGATACTCAGACAGTCTCCACGGTTGGCGGTCAGCTCCAGCTCTATGATCGTATCGGCAATGCATGGGTATGAACCAAACGGTTTTCCGACCTCAAGCTCACCAATACTCTCATCGAGGATCATAATCCCTTTGCCTGTCTCAGGAAGCCCCAGTTCGGAAGAGGCACACACCATTCCCTCACTCTCGACACCACGCAGCTTGGCATGCTTGATCTCAAAATTACCCGGCAGAACCGCACCGATGGTCGCAACGGCAACATACTCTGCATCTACGACATTGGCAGCACCACAGACGATCTGGCGTACGCCACTGCCGACATCGATCTTACAGACATTCAGTTTGTCTGCATCGGGATGCTTTTCACAGGAGAGGATCTTTCCGACAACGACCTTCGGGTCGATCTCAATCTTCTCCATACTGTCGACCTCAAGACCGATGGCATTGAAGGTCCCATACAGTTTCTCATCCGAAACCCCGCTCAGGTCTATAAACTCATTCAACCACGATCTTGTCACTATCATCTAAACTGCTCCAACAAACGAATATCTCCCTCAAACAGGCTTCTGAGGTCCGGGATCTGGTGCATCAGCATTGCAATACGCTCTACCCCCAGACCAAAGGCATACCCGCTGACATCCTCATAGTCAACCGCTTTAAATACATTGGGATCGACAATCCCGCATCCGAGTATCTCGATCCATCCGGTATGCGAACAGACACGGCACCCTTCACCACCACAGAAGATACAGCTGATATCTACTTCCGCGGAAGGTTCGGTAAACGGGAAGAAACTTGGTCTAAAACGCACATCGACATCTCCGAACATATACTGCAGGAAATCGGTCAGAATCGCTTTGAGATTGGCAAAAGAGACTTTTCCTTTCTCATCGACCACAAGCCCCTCAACCTGATGGAACATCGGCGTATGCGTCAGGTCGTAGTCCCGTCTAAATACCGATCCCGGTGCGATCATGCGGATCGGCGGCTTCTCCTTGAGCATGGTACGTATCTGTACCGGAGAGGTATGGGTACGCAACAGTCCGCCGTCTTTGAAGTAAAAGGTATCCTGCATATCACGTGCGGGATGGTATTTGGGCAGATTGAGTGCTTCAAAGTTATGGAAATCATCCTCTATCATGCCGCCCGTCTCAACAGAGAAGTTCAGCGCGACAAAATAGTCGATGATCTTATCCATCGTCTCCATAACCGGATGGAGTGCCCCTTTTTGTGCCAATGTACCATAGAGAGAAACATCAATCTCTTCAGCTTTGAGCATCGCCTCTACCGCTTCAGCCTTAAGCACTTCGTAGCGGGCATCAAACGCCTGCTGGAGTGCTGCTTTCTTCTCATTCAGCCCCTGGGCAAACGCTTTCTTTTCAGGCCCAGGGATATCTTTCATCTTGGCAAACTCAGCGGCAAGCAGCCCCTTTTTCCCAAAAAGTTCAATACGTACCTTTTCAAGTGCTTCAAGCGAATCCGCCTGAGCAATCTTTGCTTCCAAATTCTCCATAATGCTCCATTTATCGCATAATAATTACCGGGATTTTATCCTAAAGTTACTAATAGTGCGGTTTAGTGTGCTATAATTGCCAAAAAGAGTGAAGGATAGCTACTATGTGTATTTTCTGTAAAATCGTCAAGGGGGAGATCCCCAACAATACTGTTCATGAAAATAAGGACTTCCTTGCCTTTCATGACCTCTACCCCAAAGCACCCATTCATGTGCTTATCATCCCAAAACAGCATGTGGAGAACTTTCAGAGTATCAATAGTGAGATGATGGCGAAGATGACCCCTTTTATTCAGGAAGTCGCCCAAAAACTTGGTGTTGACCAGACCGGATACCGGCTTGTCACCAACAATGGAGAGGATGGCGGGCAGGAGATCTTCCACCTGCATTTCCATCTGCTTGGCGGTGGAAAACTAAGATGGGATCACAGCCACGAAGATCCGCACAAAGCACTTTAAGTGCTGTTTTTAGGAGCAGCTATAATCATTTCGCTGTCATTTACTTTTGATCATTCTGTATACTGATCCATGCCTTCATCTGTGCAACCTGCTCCAATGTACGTTCCGTAGCTGTACCACCCTCAGAGCATCTGGCGTTCATCGATGCACGGTTGTCAAGCATCTCGACCACATCTTTGCCGATACGTTCATCGATACTTTGAAGCTCTTCGAGTGTCAGTTCTGAAATATCTTTGCCTTTCTCTTCGGCAAAATTGACAACATTGCCTGTGATATGATAGGCATCACGGAACGGGATGCCTGCCTCTTTGACCAGATAGTCCGCCAGATCCGTTGCGGTAAGATGTCCTACCATACAGGCAGCCTCCATCGCTTCCTTGTTCACTGTCATATCGGCGATCATCTCATTGAGTACCTGCAGGCTGAGCAGTGCCGTCTTGACTGAGTCAAAGACACCCTCTTTATCCTCCTGCATATCTTTATTATAGGCAAGTGGCAGCCCCTTCATCACCGTCAGCAGTGCCACAAGATTGCCATTCACACGCCCTGTTTTGCCCCGCAGCAGTTCAGGAATATCAGGATTTTTCTTTTGCGGCATAATCGAACTGCCCGTCGCATGTTTATCAGAGAGTGTCACCCACTTAAACTCAGCTGCACTCCAGAGGATCAACTCCTCACTCAAGCGGCTGATATGCATCATCATCGTTGCAATATTGAAAAGTATCTCCAGCGCAAAATCGCGGTCACTAACCGTATCCAGACAGTTGAGCGTCGGTGCATTGAACCCCAGTTTGTCCGAGGTAGTCTGACGGTTGATAGGATGTGGTGTACCGGCAAGTGCCGCACAGCCGATAGGTGAATAGTTATTACGCTCATAGGAACTCATAAAACGCTCATAGTCACGTTTGAACATACTTGCGTATGCCATCATATGATACCCAAAATTAATAGGCTGTGCATGCTGAAGATGCGTCATGCCCGGCAGCATGGTATCGGCATGCTTTTGGGCCACATCAACAAGCGTCTCTATATTCTCCAACAGAAGCTTTGCGATTGATCTGCTGTTTTTCTGTACATACAGTCTAAAATCAAGTGCCACCTGATCGTTTCTGCTTCGTGCCGTATGAAGACGCTTTCCGGCATCCCCAATACGTCGGGTAAGCTCACCCTCGATCGCCATATGAATATCTTCATCATCTCCGTCAAGTTTCAAAATACCTGCCTCGATATCACCGAGTATCTCAACCAGTCCGGCATCGATCTTGACATGATCCTCTTCTGAAATGATCCCCTGCTCTTTCAGCATATAGGCATGAGCACGCGACCCTTGTATATCTTCCCTGTAAAGCACATTGTCAAATGGAAGTGAGTTGTTCAGTTCCTGTAAGAGCTTCGAACTCTCTTCAGTAATCCTCGCTGATGCTATTTTCTTTGCCATAATCAATCCTGAGTAAATAAATTAGGGTATTTTAGCGAAAAGTTGGTATGAATGAGGAATGGACAAGAAATTAGAAATTAGAAATTGAGCCCTCTGAAAAACCCAAGCAAAAATGCTAAAATACCCTAACACAAAAGAGGAGGAGAAAAAACGATGTCAACACCCAGTTTCTTCGATTACGCGATGTCAGACCAAGGCGGGAAAAAGAC
>JALVGO010000282.1 GCA_027029065.1 Sulfurovum sp. | reverse complement strand
CCGTTACTTGCAACTTTTGGTGCTTTTACTTTTACACCGTTTGCCTCAGGTTTGATATCACCATACAGTGCCTTGATGGCAGTATCGACAGTTTTTGCCGTCCATGTATCAGGCTTTGTCTTTCTAAAGTCAATGCTGCTGAGTGCACTCAATGTAGCCGGCAGTGTCGCCATTGCCAACACACCAAAACCGATAAAATTTCTTCTGTTCATACTTTTTCCTTTTTCTTTGAATTATATGGAACACAAGGCTTCGAAAACCTCATGCACCATTATACGCTATAAATTGTGAAGCAACTGTGAACCAGTTACTTTGATTATCTGACCATATAGTCAACAATCTCTTTGATCTTATCATCCGGAAGGGAGGTGCCGCCTTTTGGTGGCATACCGTTAATACCATGGATGGCATTGTCATATACCTTGTCTATACCCTTTTTCAGTCTTGCTTCCCATGCTTTTTTGTCCCCAACCATAGGTGCACCCATTGCATCGGTACCATGGCAGACTGCACATGACGCATCATATGCTTTCTTACCTGGATGCTCTGTCGTTGCACCTGCTTTTTTCTTAGGAAGCTCTTTCTTTTCAGAGATAGGCGGCTCATAGTCACTGATTCCTGTACCGCTGATACGTGCCAGTACCGGTTTTCCGTCAAAGCAGTTCTTCATACAGCGTGTACCGTTACCATAGTTTTTAAAGTCATTGAAATACTTACGTGTATTCTCCAATCCGTTTTTCCCATCGATCTTTGGTACAAATCCGTCTTTGTTTGGCATAACGATCTTCAGGAACTTTTCTCTGTTCAGCTCATACTCATCATCAAGCTCTTCTCCGTCTATCTCCATCTCATTGATGGAGATGATATAAGCACAAAGTGCATAGACTTCATCATCAGTCAGTGACATTGGTGCAGGATGCGGCATACCTGTTTTGATGTACCACCACAATGTACTTGCCTGCGGCCAGTAGGTTCCAAATACTCTGATAGGACCTTCATCATTTCCATCGACACGCTGGTTAGTCAATGACTTTTGCCCTTCATACGCATTTCCTTTTTGAAGTGCAGGATATCCTGCACCTCCAGTACCAAAGTCAAAGTGACACGCTGCACACTTCTCTTCGTAAAGTGCATCACCCTCTTCAACAGTACCGTGCCCTTCAGGAAGTCCGGTACCGTCAGGCATTACATCGATATCCCACGCTTTGATCTCATCTGCTGTAGGTTTTCTGCCAAATTTGATAGCACCTTTATGTGCCTCTTCATTGACATGATACAGAGATGTCATTCCCTTTTTGACAGGATATGTCGAACCGCCGTCAATCACTTTTTTCCCGTTCGCATAGGTACGGGAAGCATCACTTCCCGCGAACAGTGTTGTCGAAGCAGCGGCAACAACAACTGCTGACAACATAAGATTACGATAAGACTTGAACATTGTTCACCTCCCCTTTTTCAGTTACTTCCCAGGTAAAGATACCATTTCTATGGTATACCGACTCTACACCCATCACTTCTCTTTCATGCTTGACTGTTGGCTGAATATGTCCAGCATCATCTCTAGCACGGCTTGAAAGAAGCAGCGGCTTGCCTTCATACTTGTAGATATAGCTAAAGCGTGTCCATGCTTTTGGCAGAACAAGCCCTTTCAGGCTCGCTTCAACCCAGTTTTTACCACCATCAAAAGAGATGTCGACACCTTCGATCGTTCCCATACCCGACCATGCAAGTCCTTCAATCTCAACCACATCACCTTTTTTGAGATCTGTCCATGGTTTCTCAGGACATGGTGATGTAATGACAGAGTTAACCTCATTTGCATAGAAATGCTGGATCGCTTTACCGTCCGGCTTGAGCGCTGTATATTTTGCTGTCTCTTCTTTTGCATAGTATGGCTCAGAAGAGAACTCAAGACGACACAGCCACTTGACACACAGGTTTCCTTCCCATCCTGGAACGAGCAGTCTGATAGGATATCCCTGCTCCGGTCTGAGTGCTTCACCATTCTGTCCCCAGACGATCATAGCATCATCAAGTACTTTGTCAATAGGTACAGTTCTACCCATATGAGAGTTGTCCGCACCCTCTGCAAGCATCCATCTCGCATTTGGTTTCAAGCCGAGATCTTTGAGGATATCTTTGATATACACACCTGTCCACTGTGCACAGCTCATCATCCCTTTTGCAAACTGCAGAGATGGGAATTGTGGTCCCCTCCACTCTGGTCCACCGTTTGCCGGACACTCAATAAAGTGAATTCTACTTACACTCGGATAACGCTTCAGTTCGTCCATTGTCAATACAAGCGGTTTTTCAACCAATCCATGAATCATTAGGCGATGCTCGTTTGGATCAATTTCAGCAGTACCTCCATGACAACGGTTAAAGAAAAGTCCATTAGGCGTGATGATCCCTTCCATATCCTGAATCGGACACATCGCAATCGATGCATACCAGTTCCCGGAAGAGAGCAGTTTTGTATTTCTTCTTGTAACATGGTGCTCATACGGTGATGGTTGACCATATAGATTATGTGTTACTGGGTACCCAAAAGTTGTCCCCCACGGTTTCTCTTCGAGAATTGCCGGGTCACCTTTGAGTTCTTCAGCATCTACTTTTACAGGCGCCATTACACTTGCCGCTGCCATAGCACTGACAGAGAACGCCGCCGACTTTTTGAAAAAGTCTCTTCTGCTAGACTGAACAGTCTCAGTCTCAGAAGCTTTACTTATCTTAGTCATATTACCTCCTTATTTTCTTACGTAGCACTCGTTACTCAGAGGAGAGTTGAGACACTATTGTCTTTGATTGTAATCGAAATTGAATTAAAATGTCAAGCTATACTCTGAATACACTGTATACTGTATTTATATTTGTCAAATAGGTACATATTATTAAAAATTTCAATATTTAATAAGTAAAATATTTGATCTTCATCAGAAAAATAGAACATGTGTACAGGACTAACTTATGATAAAATATATTATCCAAAGAAAGGATTGTATATCATGGAAAAAGTCGGTAAAGTTCATGCACTCTTTATTACAGACAAAGAGCTGAATACACTTTGCAGAAAAACAGTGATTACTCTCGACCATCAAGGAATACAGGGAGATAAACATTACGGTAGTGCTATCAAACGGACTGTACTGATCAGCTCAATAGAAAGTTACCACCTTGTAGAGGAGCAGATTAAGATATCTATGCCATACGGATATCTCGGAGAAAACCTTCTTCTGGACTTCAATCCCTACAGCCTTCCTTTGGGATCACAGCTGCAAATAGGCACCTGTATACTGGAAATCACCCAAAACTGTACCCTTTGCAGCCACCTCTCCGCATTGGACAAACGTATTCCAAAGCTACTAAAAAATGATCGTGGTATTTTTGCAAAAGTAACTCAGCCAGGAGAGATCCATCAGGAAGATACAGTCTCTCTTCTGTATCATGTCACACAAGAGAATCTCTCATAACCATAGATACTTCTAATAATACCCGCAAGAAACGGTTCATATCAGAGAGAAAAACCTACAATATTTTAACTGCTGTACGAATTTACAAATTCGGGAAAGAGAGGAGAAAGGACTGCCCTTAAGGCTTAGTCCTTTAAAGAAGCAAAAGTGCGAGTGCTTATTTCGCACCAAGTTTTTTTAGAATATTCTCAAACTTCTTCTGTGCATCAAGCAAAACATCTCTGGATGCTTTATCCTGGATATTCAGAGCACTGAACCACTTGTAAACCGTTGGAAATGCCATATGGATTGTATTCTCATCTTTCTTCATATAGAGATACATTGTACACGGCGCAAGTGCTCCGGCTTCCGGATGTTTCTGTGAAACAGTATAGATCACAGGGATTTTACAGATTGAGTAGGCATCAAAAAATTTGAATGCCTCAATATCATGCTCATCAAGATCATAATTGAGATCCACAAATGCAGGAGACACAAACCCGTTAGGTGCAAGCTCACCTTCGAAAGCCATTTCAAGATCATCTTTTGCCTCTTCCCAGTCATCACCTTTTACAGTGAAGGCAACCTCATGAACCAATGGTCCATCAGCTTTTACCATTTTGTAAGGCATCTTCTTGAACTTTCCGTTTGGCATAGCAGTTTTCAACACTTTCTCTATCTTTTCACCAAGTGCGATAAGCGCTGGTTCCGTCGCCGGGATACCAGTCATAGAGGCAATACCCTCCGGAGTAATAGAAGAGACATTGATTGACGTAGCATCTTTCTCAGTATAGATAGACATACTAAGTGGTGTAAACAATGCTACCTTTGGATACTTCACACTAAGTGCTCTGAACGTATCTTTCTCCCAAAGTACCATCAGATTATATACCTTATGGTGCACAACCTTAAAGTCCCGTTTGAACGGCGTAAGCATATCATTGTTAGCTTCCACCATAAAGCCTGCTTTTTCAAATGCTGCCTGAATCGTTTTTGGTGTAATCTTTCCATCACTGTTTTCTGCAGAAAATACCCGCACATGGTTTGTTTCAGCAGCAGTCAGTCCAGACAGCATCAACAACAACACAAGTAAACCTTTAATCAGTTTCATATTGTTCCTTTAGTATAAAATTAGTGATGCAGATGCATCTTTTTTCCCTGTATATCAGGGAATACAAGTCGATTATAGTCCAACTTCACTTAAGAAATCATAATAAAATATAAAAAGAATTTTTAATTCTTGATTATCTGTAGATTTTGTAGAAATTGGTAAAAGAGTCAAGCGGCAAAAAGCCGCTCTATCACTAAAATCTATATCGGATATAGAATCTAAAGTCTTGTGCAGACTCTACAATATTTGGCAAGAATGCTGCCGCCATACCCATCTGCTGAGCAGCTGCAACAGCCTGCTGCTGTGTCATACCGCTTGCCATAAGGTTACCAACAACATTTGCTGCTGAAGCAGGATCCGCAGTACCGCCAAGCTGAGACCACGCTTTTGCACCAGCCTTGACATCATCAATTTTCATCGCAGCACCGGTAGTATTTCCAAAGAAGCCATTACTTCCGGTGTAATCATAATCGATTTTTGTATATCTAATCTGTGCAGACAGTGCATCTGTCAACTGGTAGGTGAAGTATGCTTCTATGGCATCACCACGTACAGCCAGTTTCGAACCGATCATAGTATCCTCCGCATAGGTAAACGGTCTCCAATACTGTGAGCCATGATTATACTCAAGTCCAAGTTTTCCCTCTTCTGTAACAGGGAGCTGTGTACCAAACCAGTAAGAAGTTCCCGTTTCACTCTCAGCTGAACCAAGCATGCTGGAACCGCTGTCTGGCAATGTTTTACTGTATGCATATGAACCGAACACCTTAACATCAGAGAAGTAACCGTCTTCAGTCAACCCGTCAACCAGTACAGAGATTGCACCGCCTTCCATGTCACCATACTGTCTGAACCCAAGCGGTGTACCGGTATTATCCATCTCCATTCCTGGAAGGTCGTATGCCCTGAACCATGTAATTTTAGAAATGATTTGTCCATCATTGTATGGTTCAAAAATAAATCCGGCAAGTTTGATATCATTTAGCTGACTATTATCATTTGCATAAGGAGTAGCCGTAGCAAACAGCGGTTCAGCATTTGTTGATCCCTGCCCCATACAGACCTTAAAACTCATACCTGAAACACCCGTAAGATTTGATAGGTCAAGCTTTGAACTCAATCCATCAAATTCAACATTGATAATGTGTCCAAGAGGTGACTGTGCAGGATCATCATCTCTAAGGTTTGTGAGGAAACCATTGGTAGACGGACGTCTACCGATTGAGAACGTCCATGGCATATCAAGACCAAAAGCTCTGTCACCAAGATAGAGCCAGTATGCCTGTCTTACTTTTAGTGTATTGTCTGTCAATGCCTCATTACCGGTCCAGTCAAACATACCTCCCATAGAGAATGTTCTGTTTCCCCCGGGTGTATTGAAAGGATCAGCAAAGTCTGCACCAAATGCCTTATTCATGGACAGCTGTCCTTTAAAGACATTGTGTGAATCTGGAGAATAGGCCATATTCAACCAAAGTCGCATGGACATCAAGTCATTTTTGCTGACTGATCTTCCATCTGCCATATCATAGTCAACACTGTCAATAGCTGTTCTGAGATCAACACCCCATTTAATGTTGTCATTTGCTGATTGTGCATTGACTTTGCCCAGTTTCACTTTGAGTCTGTCAATCTGCTTTTGCAGATTTGCTATCTCTTCTGCAGTCGAACTGCTTCCACCAGCCATTGCAACCGATGCAGCAAGCAGTGACATACCAAGAATTTTTTTCATGTTTAACTCCTTTATTTAATCTTGTCCAAAAAAACATGTATACCCAGTTTAGGGTAGAAAACCTAATTCTATACTTAAATTAACAATATTAAACTTAAGTTAATCAATTGTTATTATTTATATAAAAGTAACTACAATATATTTCTCTCTACCATAAGAAAAACATATATACATTATAAGAATAAATGATGAGTTCTACATCAAAAAAGAAAGATACAGCCAATACAAAACTATACAGGAGATACGATAATGAATATTCATACAAGAGGTTAGGGAGAGAAGTGTATATCAAGGGGGAATCACATTTTATGTATAGGTTATTTTGATAAAGATGGCAGAGAATGTCAAGTACACGAATAGACCAATAACAAATAGGTATGATAGGAAGATAAACGTATATATAATAAAGAATATTTTGATTGAAAGTTAAGAGTAAAAAAGTAAAAAAGAAGAAACTCAAAGTGGCAGCGACCTACATTCCCACCAGGGGACCCGGCAGTATTATCGGCGATGGGAGGCTTGACTTCCAGGTTCGGAATGGAGCTGGGTATGACCCTCCCTCTAACCCCACCACTAAGA
>JALVGO010000281.1 GCA_027029065.1 Sulfurovum sp. | reverse complement strand
ACTCCGCTCTTTTTTTCAATACATACGCAATATCTCTCTCATCACTATGGGTTGGAGCCGTCAGGATCACTTCGCCGCTGGGTTTGACTTTGAGGTTGATGTGCTTGACGTCCTTTTTGACAATGACAACTTTCTTAGTCATAGTTGTTGATCCCTATCTGCTGTATGGTTGCCAACAAAGCATCACTGTCATCAAACTTCAAACCATAGGTATCTTCCATCTCCCAGAAAAGATCTTCGATCTCCCCTTCTATTTTGTTACGCATATCTCTGTTGTTTTTCCAGTCCGGTTTTTTGGATGCCTCTTTAAAAATATCTGCGATCTTCAGTACCGTTTGTGTCAAAAGGTCATCTTGCGGTTTACTGCCATACGCCAATGGTGCTTCAGCCACCCAAATGCGTTTATCCACACGGTTCATCGCTTCGGCAAACTTCTCTTCAAGGTTGTCATAAAAAGCACGGGCAGGAGCATTGTGCTGAATCCTTTGAGGGTAACTGTTTGTCTCCTCACCTTCACTTTCAAGCAGCATCTGGCGTATCTCTTTGGCGTGCTTGAGCTTCTCCTCTTCTGTGAGGCGTTTCTCTTTGTACGCTTCGATGATCTCGGCAATGCGCTTGGAGAGTTTGTCATAGTAGGCAGGGTTGCTCTCCCGCTTTTCGGTAATAACCGCTGTCGTTGCACTGAGTATGGTATCAGCTCTGGCATTGTCTCCCACGACTCTCTCCAGTTCCGCTTCAAACTCTTCATCGAAGATATTGACCAGTTTGGTCAGCTGGTTGACTTCATCTGCAGAGATAAAGGTATCAAGCAGTTTTTGCATCTGCTTTTCGTATTTCCCGAAATCGACCTGTTCATGGTAGCGGATGCGGACGGCTTTGCGCAGCTCGGCATAGAATTTCATTTTCTCTTTATACTCGGCGATCTGCCTGGCATCAAACACCTCTTCGATTTTGTCGCTGGAGAGTGCCAGTTTCAACGCTCTGGCATAGTGAGAGAGGTAGTCGTAAAACGTTTTTCTCTTCTCTTCATCTGCCAGGAATACTTCATAGCTCTCCTGATCGTTTTCGTACACAACAGGGGACGCGACTTCAGTCGCGTTATCTTCAGCGACTGAAGTCGCTGCCCCGAACAGTTCTTCCAGATAGCTGTAATAGGTCTTGACTCTCGCAATCTCCTCTCTGATGTCAAACACCGCCCCTTCGATATCTTCTTCATCGAAGTCTGCCAATCCAGAGTAGTCATTGAGGGCTTTGTCCAAGTCACCGAGCAATCCACGGTAATCGACAATGAATCCAAAGTCTTTCCCCTCATAGAGACGATTTACCCTGGCAATGGCTTGCAGAAGATTATGCTCTTTAAGCAGTTTGTCTATGTAGAGCACTGAAGCTCTCGGTGCATCAAACCCGGTGAGCAGTTTATCCACCACGATGAGCAGCTCTATCTCCTCTCCATTGATAAACTCATCTTTGACTTTATCAAGATACTTCTCTTCATCGCCGTACTTTTTGATGAGTCTGTTCCACGCCTCCAGGATGAAGGCTTTGTTCTCTTCATCCACTTCCGAGTGTCCCTCTCGGCTGTCGGGTGCCGAGATGACAAATGCTGTCCGCACATCGCCCATCTCTTCAAAGAGTTTATGGTACTTGATGGCTTCATACTTGGAGCTTGTTGCCAGCATCGCTTTGAAGCCTGTACCCTGAAGCCGTTTTTTGATGTCTTCATTGATATCAAACATGATCATCTCAAGCCGCCGCTCACTCGAAGCCACCTTCTGAAAGCGTGCCCATTTCTTTTTGAGGTCAAGCCGCTGCTCTTCGTTCAAATGACGGGCGATCTGCTCAAAGCGTCTGTCCAATCCCTTTTCGTCATTCAGCCACTGATCGACCAGCCGCCCCTCATAGAGCAGCGGCAGTACTGCCTTGTCTTCCACTGCCTGATTGATGGTATAGCGGTGTATCTCCCCGCCAAATTTTGCAAACGAGTTCTTCTCTCTGCGCATCAGCGGTGTTCCGGTGAAGCCGAGGTAGCACGCTTCAGGGAAGACTTTTTTCATCGCTTTGTGCAGATCGCCGCCCTGCGTACGGTGCGATTCGTCGATCAGCAAAAACGTATTGGGGTCCTGCAACACCACTTTCTCGTTTTTTACCTTCTCAAACTTGTGGATGAGTGTGGTGATGACGCTGGCACCTGACTGCAGCTTCTCGATCAGATCCCGGCCTGAGCGGGCGCGTTTGGCTTTGACTTCCGAGTTGTTAAATGTGGCGTGGATCTGCTTGTCGAGGTCTTTTCTGTCGGTGACGATGACGATTTTGGAGCCGACGATCTCCCGTTTGATCACTT
>JALVGO010000280.1 GCA_027029065.1 Sulfurovum sp. | reverse complement strand
TACCGCTGGCGACAGGGTTTCAACCGCAGCCACTGGCGCCTCTTTCACGCTGCGGCGGCCTTCTGGCGTTTTACGGTGCTAAATGAAATTCTTCCCGGGGTGGGGGTGGTGTGTGGATAGGGTAAAGCAAACTCAAGGTCGGTTCTTAATGGTGATGGGACTTATAGTATTCCTTCTAACGATAGGTGGAGGATTTGCGATTATTTTTTATGGTATTTTTAGCCATAATCCTGAATGGATACTTGATCTTGGAGGCTTTTCTCTTCTAGCCGGTGTTCTTTCCTTTTTGATGTATTTAGATTTTTACTATTCCCACCAGCGTCTCCTTCTGGGGAAACAGGGGGATGAACATACCGGTATTTCGGGCTATCGGCGTTCTATTTTAGCGGTTGGGCTTATTTTGCTTTTTGCCTGGGTTCTTTTTAGGCTTACGCTTTTCTCCTTAAACAAAATTTCCGTGGAAGTGATACAAAGCACTTTGCAGAACGCCACCGGGGTGCTCTCCGGGCTGCTGGCCAGCCTTGCTGGCTTTTACTTTGGCGGCAAAGCCGTCCGCGAAACCAGGAGAAAGGAGGGAGAAAAGTGAGGAAGTTTGGATGCCTTTTAGGGATGATCTTTTTTGCGGTGTTTTTTGCGGATTCAACCTTCGGACAACAGTGGGCGAAGACTTTTGAAATTAGTACTTATGACTCTCTCAGAGACCTTGAAGCTACTGATGACGGTGGATGTATTATAGTGGGAGATACTCAACTGGAATCCAAGGATCTATGGATATTGAAACTTTCGGAAAATGGTACTGTAAAATGGCAGAAAATTTTGGGAGGATCGGATGCCGATTACGCGGCAGATATTTGTCAAACGCAGGATGGTGGCTACATAATGGTCGGACATACTTCTTCTTTTAATTTATCCGATGATGACGATATATGGATATTAAAACTTTCTGCAAATGGATCGGTAGAATGGGAAAAAACTTATGGAGGAGATCGTAGTGATTATGCAGTCGCTATTCAGCAGACTTCGGATGGTGGCTATATAGTGGCGGGAATGACTAGTAAAGGATTAAACAATGATGATATATGGATATTGAAACTTTCGGAAAATGGATCGATAGAGTGGGAAAAAACTTACGGGGGAGATAATTATCCTTTGAATGATCGAGCCTTTGACATTCGTCAGACTCGGGATGGAGGTTATATAGTAGCGGGATCAACTCAATCCTTTCAGAATGCTTTCGATAAGCCCGACGCTTTAGTATTAAAGCTTTCAGCAAATGGGACAGTGGAATGGGCAAAGACTTACGGAGGGAATAGTACAGGCGATTATGATGAAGCTAGCGCTATTCTACAAACCGCGGATGGAGGCTACATCGTGGTAGGTACCACGGAATCTTTTGGAGATGGAGATGAAGATATCTGGATATTGAAACTTTCCGCTAACGGTACGGTGGAATGGTCTAAAATTTATGACGGAGGGCATATTGATTATGGTAAATATATTCAGCAAACTGAAGATGGGGGTTATATTATAAATGGCAAATCAATGAGAGGAAGTTATTATTATCTGTGGATATTGAACCTTTCGGAAAATGGTACCGTAGACTCGGGGAAAATATTATATCAAAGGATTGATAAAGTTGATTCTATTAAAAAAACTTCGGATGGCTACTTCGTAGGAGCAACATCTTTTCAGTCCGGAAATTTCAATTTTTGGGTGGCTAAATTATCAGAAAACGGAGATATTCCAGATTGTTATTTGGTAAGAACTTCTAATGGAATAGTTTCTGAAATTAGTCCGGATGAGATAGTAGTTAAAGATGTTACCAATTCGATTCAAATTGGCACACTTAATGTATTTTCCGGTCAGGATACCGATGCCACCGTGACCGAAGCGGATTATTCAGAAATTACGCAATGTTACGTCGCTGCGATTTTACAATATACCCTTACAGTTAACGTTTCCGGCTCCGGCACGGTGACGAGCGATCCCTCGGGGATTAATTGCCCTGGCACCTGTTCGACGAGCTTTGATAACGGCACGGAGGTTACCCTTACGTCCACGCCAGGAGCGGATTCCGCCTTTTCTGGCTGGGGCGGGGATTGTGCCGGATGCGGGAGCGACACCTCCTGTACTATCACCATGGATGCGGATAAGACCTGCACTGCCACCTTCGTAGCCCTTCAGCCGGACATAGAGGTTTCGCCTACTTCCTATAATTTTGGCACGGCGCAGGTGGGAAATGCTGCGGAAAAAGACTTCGTGGTGAGCAATGTAGGCACGGCGAATCTTAACATTACCGGGGTTTCCATCACTGGACCGAACGCCTCGGAATTTTCGGTCTC
>JALVGO010000279.1 GCA_027029065.1 Sulfurovum sp. | reverse complement strand
ACCTTCATGCTTGCCATGAGCAACACCGCCACTGCTGACATCCCCGGTATTACCCAGGCAGGCATTCCGGGTATGCTGCATCTTACGCCGGTACTTGATGCGGAGTTTCTCACCACAGGTGCGGTGCATTCGCTCGAAAATATCGCCGAGACACCCAATGGGGTACCCACCCCCGCACTCATTACCCGCGCGGTGCATCTACTGCGCCCCTTTGCACACATTGCGTTACTCGATCTCGGAGTGAAAGTCACCCCCAAAACCGATGCACCGATATGCCGCTTCGATATTCCGCCAAGCGGCAGTATCGCCGAGGATTGTGCTATCGACGCCAAAGCGGTCTTTGAACAAGGCGTTGCCTTTGGAAAAAGCTATGACCTTCAAGATGACTACCTCATCCTTGCCGAGTCGGTGCCTTCAGGAACGACCACCGCTACGGCTACGGCATTGGCTTTGGGGTATGATGCACGCAACTACTTTAGTTCAAGCTTCAAAAATGTCCCCAATGACATTCGTCAAACTACCATCGATAAAGCACTCTCACGCATAGAGGAGACAGAAGAGATCTTTGCCAAACTCGGCAAGGTGAGCGACAATATGCTGCTTTTTGTTTCGGGCTTTTTACTTGGGGCAGGTGATCGCTTCCCCGTGGTGCTTGCCGGCGGCACACAGATGGCGGCGGTACTACTGGTGGTCGATGCCATCACACAACACTACCCCCAGTACCGTCCAAAAAACACCCTAAAGCCCATGCTTGCCACCACCAAATGGGTTGCCAATGATGCCCACTCCGATATCACCGCCCTGCTTACAATGCCACACTTCCGTGTCGATGCCTGCTACAGCGACTTTGATTTTGCATTGGCAAACCATCCCGCACTCAAACTCTACGACGAAGGCGAAGCCAAAGAGGGCGTGGGTGCCGGCGGCGCATTGACATACGGTATGATGAACGGGTTGAGCAAAGAAGACATTACGGCGCAGGTAGAGAAATTTTTGGGTTTATAAACCTTTAAGCAGACATACCATATGATTATGTATAGATAAAATATGTATAGAAGGGTATGATGAATATTGTAAAAGTACGTAAAAACTTTTTGCTGGACAAAGAGACGGTAGAAAAAGCGCAAGAGATTATCCTAAAACGGCACAAGAGCCTCACTGAAGCGATCACACTCTACCTCAAAGCAGTTGTCAAAGACCCTAAAGTCTTGCAAACCATTGAGCAGCGCGCCAAAAAGCGTACTGGTACATTTATCGGTATGCTTGACGGTGAGATTGGCGACAAGCAATACAAAGAGATGAAAAAAGAAGCACTCCGACATAAGGTAGACTGACCATGTCCATATTTCTCGATGCCAATATCTGCCTTGATCTGCTCGATACCACCCGACCTACCTCCAAAACCTCCGTTGCATGGTATATGGCACACAAAGACGATGCAAAAACGCTTTTCTATTTTTCAGGCGATTTCATTACTACCTTTTACTACATTCTTACCGAACGCAGAGGAGTTGACCGGTACAAAGCCGTACATGCCATCGATGCGTTGAGCGAAGAGGTCATCCCTTTCTATCTTGACCAGAACGATTTTGCAGCAGCAAAACAGAGCTTTTTTGAAGAGAAGTCGGACGATTTTGAAGATCTCATCATACTCCACTCAGCCCTGCGTGCAGGATGTACCTCACTACTTACCAACGATACGGCACTGCTGCGTCTCAAAGATTTTGATACCCTTCACATCAAGGCACCCTTACACACATGAAAATCCTCTACTACGGCGGTCAAAAGTCAGGCAAGAGTCTCTTAGCGGAACGCAAAGCACTTGAACTCTCTATCGGTACCAAACCCTACTATATCGCTACCTACGATAAGAGCTATGAGGATAAAGAGATGCAAAGACGAATCGAAACTCACCAAGCGCAACGCAAAGAGCGATTCATCACCATCGAAGAGCCGCTGCATCCAAGCGCACATATCAAAGCGGGCGGCACTTATCTCATCGACTGTATGAGTATGTGGCTGCTCAATACCATAGAAGAGCCTATCGAAGTGTTGAAGAGGGAGATCGAGAGAGTTGCGGGGATCGATGCCGATATCATCTTTGTCCTCAATGATGTCTCAAGCGGCATCATTCCAATCGATTCGATGAGCCGTACCTATGTCGATCGCAGCGGTATCATCGGGCAAAGACTTGCGGCGCTCTGCGATGAAGTGTATGAGGTAAAGCTGGGCATTGCAGTGAGGCTCAAATGATCCCGTTTCAACACGGCGGTAATATCGTCGCGTTTGCCAAGCATTGCCACTGTATGCCCGAAGAGGTCATCGACCTCTCTTCCAATATCAACTTCGTCAAACCGCATCTTGCAACCGACTTCAACACCGTCGATATCACGCCCTATCCCAACGACGAAGCGCTACAACACGCCATAGCGTCGCACTACGGCGTATCCTACGACGAAGCAGCGCTCTTTAACGGTGCATCGGCGGCAATCTATGCGCTTATGGGCTATCTGCGACATCACACGACCGATAGCGTCGTCCTTTATGATCCGCTCTATTCGGAGTACGAACGAGCGTCAAATATGTTTGGATTCGAAATAATTCATATTAATAGATATAAAGATCTTGATGCCCCTCTTCCAAAAGGTGCTTTGGTTGTTTTTGTCAATCCCGCCACACCTGACGGCAAGACCTACGATTTAGAACTGCTGCTTACAAAGTGGGTGGAAAACGAGTGCCGTATCTTGATAGACGAATCGTTTTTGGAGTTTATACAGATGCCTTCCGTATCGAATCATATTAAAAACTATCAACATCTCTGGATACTCAAGTCGATGACCAAATTTTTCGGTGCGGCAGGGGTACGTGTGGGTACATTGCTCTCAAACAGCCGCAATATCGCGGCACTTGCTTCCACTCTGCCGCCGTGGCGCCTTAGCGCTTTTGACGCCGCCTATATCCGTGCCGCACTGAGCGATACCGGCTTTGTCAGGCGTTCACACCGTGCCAATGCCGAGTCAAAAGCGGCTCTAAGCGCACTACTTGATAGTAGCCCGCTTGTGGCGCACCGTTACGAAGGAGAGGCAAACTTCATCCTTGCAAAGCTGCATATCCCCGCAAGCAAGCTGCAAGAGGCGTTGGTGCCCTACCGTACGCTGGTGCGCGATTGTGGCAATTTTGACGGCTTAGACGGCTACCATCTGCGCATTGCCGTCAAAGAGATAGAAACATATGCGGGATTACGGGAGGTGCTCCGTGCATAACCTCTCTATCTTCGGCACCAACTCCGATGCGGGCAAAAGCACGCTCACTTGGGTCATAGGCAAGCTTTTGCAAAACGCGGGCTACAGTGTCGCTCCCTTCAAAGCCCAAAACGTCTCCAACAACGCCCACGTCGCAGACGACGGCAGCGAAATTTCCATTGCCCAATACTTTCAGGCAAAAGCGCTCGGCGTACCCACCTCCTGGCACAACAACCCCGTATTGCTCAAATCGGGCAGAGGCAGTGCCGCATCCGTCATCGTGCGGGGCAAACATCTTGGCGACAAAGAGGTGGGCGCCTACTTCCACGACATAAACACGCTTAAACCCACCGTCAAAGAGGGCTTTGCCTATCTCGATGCGCGCTACGATATCGTCGTCGCCGAAGGGGCGGGCTCACCGGTAGAGCTCAATCTCATGGAAAAAGACCTCTCCAATATTTTCATCGCCCAAACTTTCGATACCAAGATTATCCTTGTCGCCGATATCGAAAAAGGCGGCGTCTTTGCCTCGATTTACGGCGTCTATCACCTACTCCCCGAAGCTTTGCGAAACAATGTCATCGGGGTAATTATCAACAAATTTAGAGGTGACAGACGCTTTTTTGACGAGGGTGAGCGCATCATCGAAGAGAGGTTCGGCATACCAGTACTTGGCGTGTTGTCCTATGAACCGCTCAACCTCGGCTTTGAAGACTCCCAAAGCCTGCGACACTATAGCCAAGATTGCTCCCGCGCCACCCGCCGCGTCGCCGTCATCGCCTACCCCGCCATGAGCAACTACACCGATTTCGAGCCGCTTTTGGCGGATAAGGATGTCTGCGTGGAGTTTGTCAATTATAACCGTCCGCTTGAAGATTTCGACTGTGTCATTCTGCCCGGTTCCAAAAAGGTCTTTGACGATCTGGCATGGCTGAGAGAAAAGGGTCTGGACAAGCGTATCTTTGAGGCCTATCGCCGCGGCAAAACACATATCGTCGGTATCTGCGGCGGGTTTGAGATGCTGCACGAGCGTATCTTCGATCCTCACGGTATCGAAGCCTCCGTACCGCAGAGAGTTGCGGGACTGGGGCTGGTCAAAGGAAAAATACACTTTGGCAAAGAGAAGATAGTCAAAAAAGATATTGATAAATATGAAATCCATCATGGCATCTCCTCTACCTACCCCGATGGCTACAAAGGTGATCGCATCTACGGCACCTTCACGCACGGTCTTTTTATAGACGATACCTTCAGAGCTTACGAAGCCGAGTGCATCGAAAGCTATGCCGAAACGATGCATGCCTATCTCGATGCAGAGAGGATCGTCGATGCTCTACGCTGAAACCGCACTGGTAGCCTACCTTGTTGATCGTATTTTCGGAGAGTTTCGTTGTATCCGCCATCCGGTGGTGTTAATGGGAGATTATATTAAATACCATGAAAAGCATTTCTATAAGGACAGTATTGCAAGCGGCACACTGCTTACGCTTTCACTTACTACTATAACCTATCTTTTTGTATCGTTACTCCTTACTACCTACTCCCTACTCCCCATCCCCTCCTACCTCCTGCCTATTCTCTATGGTATCGTCGCCTCCACCGCCATCGCCTCCAAGATGCTGCACGATGCGGTCAAAGAGATTATCGACCATCCCAAGCGCATCAAATATCTCGTCAGCCGCGACACGGAGCATCTAAGCCCCTCGGAGATCAACAAAGCCGCCGTCGAGACTTATGCCGAAAACCTCTCCGACGGTGTTATCGCCCCGCTCTTTTGGCTACTGCTTCTGGGGCTACCCGGTATCTTTGTCTATAAAGCGGTCAATACACTTGACTCGATGGTGGGCTACCGCACCCCGCGCTACGAGAAATTCGGCAAAGCCTCCGCCCGCCTTGATGACCTACTCAACTACATCCCCGCACGCCTCACCGCTATACTCATTCTCCTCTTATCTCCAAAACTCTATAACTCATCTACCTCCTACCCGCCACTTTCTACCCTCATCCGCCAAGCCTCCCGCCACGACAGCCCCAACGCCGGCTACCCCATCACCGCCATGGCATGGGCACTTGACATCCGCCTCGGCGGTCCAACGCGATATTTTGGGAAAGTAAAAAAGAAGCCCTATTTTGGCGTAGGAAGAGATGAGATTACGACGGAGGATATTCGCCGTGCGTTGGCGTTTTGGCGTCGGGTGGATGCAGTGGTATTGGGTGGGTTGGCTGTGGTGTGGTTTATCGGTTAGACACGACGCGTTACAACGCTCCCGCTCAGACGGTATATACACTCCAACACAGGAGCGTGGAAACGAGAGAGATGCAACTCATTTATCATACACATCTTTTCGTCTGCCAATACGCAGTACCAAGAGTATCAATCTTTCATTTTTAACTTCGAAAATCGCTCTAATCTTACGTGCTATTACAAAACGGTAATGTTTGAAGTCGGTACCTTTAAGCTCTGTGACTTTTTTGCTCTCTTTGAGTATCTCAAAGTTCTCTGCAAGATAGTGCAACTTTTTGGCGATAAGCTGTTGCTCGGCATGGTTAAAATCTTTGAGGTTTTTGATAGCGATATCGGTAAGTTCGAGTTTGTACATCAATTGATACCAAGTTGCTCAAATACTTCGTCTGCATTATGCACCCCGACTTTGCCACTCTCTACATCTTCCGAAATCTTTTGGGCGATGATGCTATCGGTATGATCGAAATAGAAATCAAGCGCACGCTCTACCAGCTCTTTCTGGCTGATATGGAGTGCCTCGGATACCGCCTCGAGTTCAGCAGCGATATTACTTTCAAACGAGATCAGTTTTTTGACTGTCGACACAGTATATCCTTTTAAATATCTTATTGGATATTATAATAGATATACCTATAAATGTCAATAGCCATTGCAATATTTTTTTATATCTGCTTCTTCCCATGGCTTTATCTTTTTTTCTTTGTAGTATAATGCACATTGGAAAAGATATTTTGAAATATGTCATATTGTCATATGTTTAGCACTTGGTATGCATTCCCACGCGGGAGCGTGGGAACGAGAGTAAAATAAAATTTAAGGACACACCATCCAAACCGAAACACTACACCGCCACTACCTCGGACTCAAATCGATGCTGGGTTACTTCACCCTGCTACCCGTGCGTTTCAACACAAGTGACGATCTCTCACACCCCAAGGTGATGGGGGCGATGCTCTTTTGGCTGCCGTTGGCGGGGTTGGTGAGTGCAGGAGGGAGTGTGCTCGTGTATCTGCTGCTTGGCAAGCTGGGATGGCTCTCTGCGGTAATAGCGGCGATGGTCTATCCGATGCTGTACGGGTTTTTGCATACCGAAGCGGTGGCGGATGTCGCCGATGCGTTCTATGCCGCCCATTCTGGCAAAGATGCCTACAGCATTATCAAAGACCCTACAGTGGGTGCGATGGGGATGCTCTGGACAGTGGCGGCAGTGTTGCTCAAAACCACGCTGATTGTTTATCTGCTCATGCACGGAGCCTGGGCACTCTTTATCGCGGCGGCGATAAGCAGCCGTATGGGGCTGGAGATGCTCTTTTTTACCCAAACGTTTCGCTCCTCGTTTATCCAAACGCTGCAACGGGGCTTTGACGGAAAACTCTTTGGCGGCAGTATGGCGCTCTTTTTGCTTGCGGGGCTTGCCGTAACGGGAGCGCGATTTTTCCTTGTAGCGGCTTTGACGATGGGGGTAAGCTACCTTGTTGCCACACGTATCGGCAAAAAACTCGGCTTTCTCAACGGCGATGTGCTGGGCACAACGCTGGAAGCCACGGAGATCGTACTGATGCTTGGCGGAGCGTTGCTGTGGCTTTGACCCTCTTGCGGCACGCCGCCGTGCATCCCCGGTACCAAAAACGCTACAACGGCTGGACCGATCTTGGCATCGAACCCACGCTTTTTGATGCCAAGATGGTCGCGCCGCTATGCAAGCAACGTTTCGACCGTATCTTCTCCTCCGACCTGATGCGGTGTCAGGAGACACTCAGCTTTATGGAGATGGCACCCTACACTATCGACGAGAGACTGCGGGAGGTGCGTTTCAAAGCGCACATCGAAGGGCTAAACTATCAAGAGGTGTCGCAACGGGCAGATTTTGACGCATCGATGCTTGAAGATCACAGGGCATGGCACAACTATATCTGTATGGAGTCGTACGAAGCTTTCGGCAGGCGTGTCAGATCGTTTCTTTCCGATCTTCCGAAAGACAAAGAGATACTTGTTTGCACACACGGCGGGGTGATACATCACATGCTCTCCCTACTGCAACTGCCAGCACAACAGGTAGGCTATCTCGACTGGATAAGGATCGAACACGATGAGTTATAAAAGATGGTTTGAAGCGCACGGCAAAAAACACGCCGCCGTTATGCAAAAGCTAAAACACCTCGGTGACAACGAGGTGATCGCCTACTTTCGCTATGAAAATATGCGCATCAAAGAGCCCGACTTCTGTCCGCTCTATGCCGAAAACAAAAAGTGCCACGATATGGAGGATCTCAACTGTTACCTCTGCGCCTGCCCCAATTTTCGTTTCGACGACGAAGAATTTAAAGAGATAGAAGGCAGAAGCCTCAAAAGCTACTGCGCCATCGACTCAAAAGAGGGGGATGTGTTTAAAACGGAGGATGCCATCCACCAAAACTGCAGCGGCTGTACCGTACCCCACCATGAAGCCTATATCAAAAAGCATTTTACGAGGGATTGGTTTGAGGTTATGAGAAAAGTAACATCTAAAGGATAATCAACTCTCTTACTGCTCTTTACGTATAACTGTGTTAAGCAGCAAATGGATCAATAGAACATTTAATAAAAACAGAAGTAGTAGTATCCCCTCATCTATCTGTTTTTCAAGACTCAACCCTGTCAAAGAATAAATAAGCTGTATTGTACCGAGTACCATAACTGTCAGCGGCGTATTTTTTGAGGAAAAGTGCCACAGTATATGGTGCATATGCAGCCTATCCGGAGTAAATACTGATTTACCGTTTCGCTTTCTTCGTATCATAACGACCAGCGTATCCAAAATAGGCAATGCTGCAATAAAAAGGACACTTACCGTCGGAATATAGGAGAGGGATTTTATCGCGATCACAGAGATAACAAATCCCAATGTCAGTGATCCGCTGTCACCCATAAAGACAGATGCAGGATGCCAGTTAAAAATTAGAAATGCCAAAAGTGCTACAATGAAAAAGAGGCTCAACCACCAGATAAACGGATCATGATGCTGATAGCCAACTACAGCGAATGCTCCAAATATAATAACCCCAAGTGTACCGGCAAGTCCATCAAGACCATCGACCAGGTTCATGGCATTGGTAAAACCTGTTACCGCGAAGATCGTAAACGGCAATGCCAGCCATCCCAATATGATATGTACACCAAAAAATGTCCCTACATCAGCAATTAGGATGCCATCAAAGCTCAATAATACTGTGCTGATAATAATTACAAAAAATTTCGTTTTTGGGGAAGCATCTTTATGGTCATCAAGGATGCCTATTGTAAATACAAATAGGATAGCAATAATGATCCATTTGTAATGCATTACAAGAGAAGAATGGTTCAGTAAAAAAAGTAAAAGTGAGGAAAAAACAAAAGCAATCCCCGCACCCCGGGGAGTGCCTTTAGAATGTACACTTCGTACATTCGGGAGATCGATCAATCCGAGTACTGAAGCAACATGTTTAAAATAGATGATTAGTACTATTGTAATACTAAAAACACCTGTCAATTCAAAGAACATTCAACCTCTATCAGTCACTGAGATACTTGATCGTTACGAATGGTGCTGCAATTTTTGTAATGGTCTCAAACGGTGCTGTAAAGTTGTTAGATACTACTCTGAACTCTTTCCAATCATCAGGTTGTATATAGACAATATCATTAGGTCTTAGCATTAAACTTGCATAATTCATCTTGTCAAAGCGTGTAAGATCTACTCTTCTCAAGTGCATACCATCTTTGTCATTGGACATAATGATAATATTATTTCTCACAGCAGAGTCTGTCAGGTCACCAGCAAATGCAAGGGCTTCAAAGAGTGTCATTTTCTCTTTATCAAGTGTTATCGGTCCTGGTTTGTTTACTTCACCAAGCACAAAAAGTCGCTTATTCAATACTTCTAGATAGACAGAAGGTGTGTTGAGATACTTTTTATACATTCTTGTGATCTTATCCGCTGCCTGAGACTGTGTCAAGCCTGCAACTTTCACTTTTCCGATCAGTGGCAGTGTGATATATCCTGCCGCATTGACAAGAATACCATGCTCATTCATTTTTTCTCCGAGTTCGCCACTTCCACCTACACTCTCCTGGTTTGGATCTTTATACAAAATCACTTCCAGTCTATCCTGTGGCAGTATCTTGTACTCGATACTTCCATCACTAACATTCCGATTTTCTACTGTATGTCCGCCCGATTGCAGTAGTTTGTAGTCACTGTCTGAACTACACCCACTAAAAAGTGCTGCAGCTAAAAGCACGAACACTATTGAAATACTTTTCATGTTGTTTCTTCTCCTTTTCTAAAATCAGATTTATAATACCATAATAATACTTTATATTTCAAATATTAAACTGTCATTCTTAATAGTATTTTTTTCAAAAATTTTATGGTATTCGGGGAGTGTGTAAATATCAGAAAGACTTTTCACATGCTTTAAATGATGTATATCCGATCCAAGAAAATCGATCATCCCTGTCTCACTCAAAAAATTTGCCATCATCTTTGCCTGCTGTCCATAATATCCACCAAACGAATTCAAATTAACCTGGAATAGTACACCAAGATCCTTGAAGCGCCTATACTCTTTTTCCGGATTTTTAATATAACGGTAACGCTCCGGATGTGCTAAAAGCGGTATATAGCCTGCCTGTCCAATTGCAAAAATCATCTCTTCCATCTGGAGCGGCTTGGAAACATAGGAGCTTTCAAACAATACATACTTGTCTCCAATACTCATGATCTGTTCTTTTTGCATTTCGTCAAAAAAAACATCATCCAAATAATATTCCGCAGCCGCATCGATCTGCAACGATATACCTTCTATTTCCGCTCTCTTGCGAAGTTTCTCCAAACCACTTAAAATGATGTGAGCATTATTTTTATAACAGTCAGACATGATATGCGGTGTCGTGATAACCTTTTCATATCCAAGTGCTTCCAGTTCTTTAAGCAGTATCAGACTCTCTTCCATACTTTGGGATCCGTCATCAATACCCGGAATCAGATGTGAATGCAAATCTACTTTGAGCCTTGGACCTCTTGTAAGTATTTTCTTTTTTCTTTTTCTAAAGAGGGAGAAGAACATTACTTCTCTTCCTCATAGTATCCATAGCCGTGACCATAACCATACCCATATCCATAACCGCCTTTTTCCAATTTTGCATCATTAATCACTATAGAGAGTCCATGGATCTCCTGAATTGAAGAGAGCATTTTAAGGTTTTGAATAAAGCCCTTTTTTGAATATCCGGATCTAAGTACGTAAATACTTGTATCGGCAAAGCTCATTAAAGTTCTTGCATCTGTCACAAGCCCTACTGGCGGTGTATCAAGAATGATCACATCATACACCTCACGCAATTTCTCAATCACTTTGGTCATCAATTCATTCTGGATTAGTTCACTTGGATTTGGCGGAACAGGTCCTGATGTGATAACATCAAGGTGTTCATACTCAGTTTTCTGAATCACATTGCCAAGATTGGTACTACCTGAAAGCAACGTACTCATACCATATTTGTTTGGAAGTCCAAATCTCTCATGCAGTGTTGGTTTACGCATATCGAGGTTCAACACAATTGTCTTTTTCTCTGCCATACTCATAATTGCGGCAAGGTTAGTACAGACTGTTGTTTTCCCTTCTCCACCTATTGTCGAAGTTACAGCAAGCACATGTGATTTATCTTTATGTACCATAAACTGTAAATTGGTTCTAAGGTTACGGAAAGCTTCCGCCACTGCCGATTTTGGTGAATGCATTACTTTGAGTGTATCATTCCCCTCTCTCATATGAGGAATAACTCCCAGTAAAGGAAGATCTGTACTATGTGTGACATCCTCTTCACTTTTAATTCTGTCATCAAGATAGTTTCTTAGGAATGCAAGTAAAATACCTACAATGAGTCCAAGAACCAACCCAACAACTACAATCATGGTACGCTTCGGTTTTATTGGAGAAGAAGGCAGTAATGCTGTATCAATAACACGGTTTTTACTTACTGTTGCAGCTTTAACAATAGCCGTTTCAGAACGTTTCTCAAGCAAATATGAATATATTTTCTCGTTTACGGCAAACTTTCTCTGAAGCTGACCGAACATACGTTCATCAGCTGGAAGTTTATTTAAGTTTTTCTGATACTTCGTAATAGTCTTTTCAAGAAGACGCTTTTTTTCTTGCATACTGTCTTTGAGGTTTTTAATCGTGTTGATAATGCTTTTTTGAAGATACCGAATCTTTCTAGTCAGTTTAACTACACCCGGATAAAGTTCGGTATAGTCCTGACGCAGTGTCTTTTTCTGAAGTATTGCCTCCTGAAGCATTGCAATTTGATTAGCAAGTGCTTCATTTGATTCCCCAAGTGTCACCGCAGAAATTGATTCTAGATTTTTCCCCTGTTTGATCTGATTATAAAGACGATTGAGCAATTCACTTTGCATAGATATCTCTTCAAGCTTTGAATCTGCTTCACTCATCTGCTGAATGATTACTTCAGCCTTTGAACTCAGACTGACAGTATTGGTACCCTTTTTAAACTCTTCTATTTTTACCGCAGAACTCTTCAGGTTTTGTGTAATTTTTTTTAGCTGTTTATCAATAAAATCCAGTTTAAGCGTCGCTTCCTTAGTCTTTTTTTCGATATTCTGTTCAATATATGCTTTTGCAAGCGCATTAGCAAATGCCTGTGCTCGTCTAGCAACATTGTCTTCATAAGAAATTTCCAAAATCGTTGAATATTTTGTTGTCTGGCGTGCACTAACCTTACCAACAGGAAGATTCTCTTTTAAAATGACAAAACGGTATTTCTCTTCAGCAAAAGAACCCCTTTTGACAATATTTAGATGAAAATGTTTTGTAATGATCTCTTTACCATACATATGGACTTTGTCATAACTCCATGTCGTACCGTCACTGTTTTTCCCGTTTTTAACTACTAAACGGTACCTTTTCTTATCTATACCATAAAGTTCAAAAGAGATACCAAATCCCTTTTTCATGCCCACTTCAAACGGAGCATCAGTATAAAGTTCTATCTCTTTCAAATGTTTTGTCATATAGTAACGATGAGAGAAATCGACATCTTTCATTGCTTTTTTTGCTAAAAAACGTGACTCTATAATTCCAATCTCAGTATCTGAATTGACTACACCGGCATCATTCATCGCCATATTGATTACATCGCCTCTGTAGCCACTCTGTTTCAACCCTACCTCAACAGTTGAAGCAGCACGATAAATACTTGGTTGAAAATAGGCTTTATAGCTGCTTGCTACACCAAATATAGTCACAACAATAATAATCATCCACTTATAGCGAAAAAAAGTATGAAATATCTCTTTAATATCTATCTCATCATTAAAGTCAGTCTTATTAGGGTTCATTAATATCCTTGTATTCTATTCTTTCGGTTATAATAAAAATACCAAAGCGATTATACCTGAATAGCATTAGAAATGTATAGGAAGACTATAAAGAGAAAATTATTTTCTCTTTATAAGGTTATGAAGATGTTACACTAAAATTTGTATGTTAAACCAATGGTAAAAGCATCTGCATCTACCTTTCCTGCACCATTGTAGTAGAGACCGCTCATATCTCTTCCAAGACTTGTATAATCTGCAAAGATCGTCCACGTATCTCTATATTTGTAATCCCCTTCATGGGAAAACTCCCTAAAAGTATAGCTTACACCGATACCCCACTGAAATCCACTATCATCGATATCAGCATTTAGCCCATTAACACCTTTTAGCGTTACATTGCCATATCCAAGCAGTGCATAAACAGCAATATAATCATCACCATCCAACCTTTCATCATCATCCTCAAACTTGTACATCGGTTTAATGAAAAGACTCCACTGACTATCTAGTTCAACCCTGTCTTCATCAGAAAAAGTTGTACCATAACGTCCTTCTAGCGCCAAATAATCATTAACTATATAACCACCAACAAGGCTGACATTTCCCAATCTGTCCTGCCCAACTTCTATATCAAAAATGTCCATCGATACACGTGAATCACGTGAACTCATAGCACTGATTGCCAAACCGGCATAGAACCCTTCCTGGTCAATAATATCATCTGCAGATCCGTTTACTGCTGCTGCGCCATCAGCAAATGCCATACTTCCCAATACAGCCATAGATATAAGAATTTTTTTCATTTTATATGTCTCCCTTTGTCAATTTTGTTTAGAACTGGTAACTTACACCGAAGTTCACACTGTCCACCACATGGTCGTAATGACTGCTTGTATCATCATAAAAACGGGTATACTCTGCAAAGAGCGTCCAGTCTTCTGTCATATCGAGTGAGAAACCGGCTCCCCATGAAAAACCGTTGTCACTCAGTGAGGTATCATAGTCAATATCATTGCTTGCATCTGTATCAGCATACCCGAGCAGCGCATAGATCGTCGCTCTTTCGGAGAGATCAAGCATCGGTTTCAGGTAAAGCGCCCAGACAGTTGCATCGGCACTGTTGGCATAGTCATCAATATCTGCATCACCTATCGTAGTCACATAACGCAGTTCTGCAGCGATGTATTTGTTATATTGATATCCTGCCTCCAACATGACTGCATGAAAATCGAGTTCACGCTTAATAAATGCACCAGCCTGATCAATATCATGGCTCAAATAGCTATATGCAAGCCCTATATAGAACCCTTTTTCACTCTCTTCCTGTACTTCTGGTACTGCTACTGCTGGTTCAATGGGTGCGATATCCCCTCCCGCTGTCAATGCGCTTCCCAATGCAACAAATGCCCCTAGTGCCAATAGACTCTTCTTCATAATCACTCCTTGTTATAATTGTGTCTAGATTATCTCAAATGATATTAGTTTATTACTTAAAAGCCTATTAACGAATATCACGAAAATATCACAGAAATACTTCATCTTTTATCCTCAAACAATAACTTTTCTGGACTAATCACCATTTCACAGGGAGTGGGCTATAATTCTTTATGTCAAATGGTAAAAGTAAAATTACAACCTCTCCTTTTCATGAACTTCTTTTCATCACCGTCTGTTCTCATGCAGTATGCTCTAAAAAAGAAAAAGAAGCCATCATACAAACCTTGAAGCATCCTGCATTTGATCCTCACCTGATGATGACACTTGCTTTCCACCATGGTGTCATACCTTTGGTTCACAAAACACTCAAGCATCTGAAAAAAGAAGGCTTGCTTCCTACTGATCCAACCATAGAAAAAATGAGAAAAATGCTTGAAGAGCACTATATGTCTATAGCCCAAAAAAACATGCTCATGAGTGCAGAACTTGTCAAGCTTATGCGTTTTTTTACCTCCGTCAATATCGAAACCCTTCCATTTAAAGGTCCTGCCCTTGCACAGATTGCTTATGGTGATATCACTTTGCGGCAGTTCGGTGATCTCGATATTTTCATCAAACGGCAGGATTTCCGCACTATCGCTGCTGAGATGCAAAAGAGAGGATACACTCCTCTCTATCCTATTGAAGAGTATGCGGGAGACAAAGTGCTTTTTGAGCTAAACAACGACTGTCCTTTTTATGACAAACAACGTTCACTTGCAGTAGAAATACACTGGGATTTTTTCAGGAAATTGGCACTTTTTACAGAAAAGCTACAACCTTGGGAGAAAAAACGTACGATTACTATCAATGGACATAGTATACCTACCCTTTCCAATGAAACACATCTGCTCTATCATTCACTTCATGGCTCCAAACATCTTTGGGAACGGTTTATATGGATCGTTGATATAGACCGTTTTATCCGCAACGTACCACAGTTGGACTGGGACAAAGTACTCCGCATGTCAGAGGCACTCGGTGCACGGAAAATGTTTCTGCTTGGTCCGGCACTGGCAACACACTATCTTGGTACACCGCTTCCAAAACAGATACAACACCTGTGTCAAGAAGCTGACCTTGGAGCGTTTATCAGCTTTGTCGACAGTGAGCTACACAGCCAAACTCCCACACCCGAGGAGAGTCTTGTCAAGTGGAAAAAGGTCATTGCACTCCGTGATTCCATTTGGTTTAAAACACAAACCGTCATGGCATTTCTCTTCCACCCCGGTATCAATGAGCGACGCATGATCATCCTGCCAGACAGCCTTTTCTGGCTCTATTGGCCTCTTCGCCCTATTGGCATGGTATACCGATTCATACGCTGCCGGCTTCTAAAACTCTGCCAAACCCCATCGGAACATGAGACAGTATGAAAACAGTATCCATTACGCTTTTTATTCTACTGGTATGTGCAATTGCAATCAATATCGTACTTTATAAGTATGCTTTCAAATATTATCGAGCGTCAAACCAAATACACCTTGACCCGCTTGGACTGCAACACATATCACCCCGTATGTCCTCTCTTTCCAAAAACGATACCGATAAACCTGTCGTTCTCTTTTATGGTGATTCACGGGCAGATCAATGGGCATTTCCAAATACAGACAACTACCGGTTTATCAATCTTGGCATTGCCTATCAGACAACAGAGCAAATATACCGACGGTCTTTTTTTCAAGAAGAATTGCTTGAGAAAGCAGATGTCATCGTGATTCAGATGGGTATCAACGATCTAAAAAATATCGCCATTTTTCCAAACCGGCAAGAACAGATTGTACAAAACTGTCAGAACAATATCAAACTGATGACAGATAAACTTGGCAAAATGCAAAAACATGTCATTTTAAGTACCATTTTCCCAACAGGAAAACCTGGTTTTTTACGTCAGTTTCTCTGGTCTGAGAAGGTTACATCAGCACGTAAAGAGGTCAATAGTTTCATTCGATCACTTGCTGGAAACAATATCACTATTCTCGATGCCTTCTCTTCAGTGGATACAGATCATTTTAATGCAAACTACGCAAAAGACCTGCTGCATTTGAACCTTACAGGGTACAAAACAGTCAATCTTGAGCTATTACATATACTTAAAGATTTAAAGAGGAATAAACTACAATAGCACTACTTTGACTACGGAGCAATATATGCAGTTTATCATCAGGGGTTTGCGAAAAATAGAGTACTTTGTCTATACCAAAATCTTTCGCATTCACGATTTTTTTCCACAAATGCGGTACAGAACAAGAATTATGTATATGCTTGTCAATATTCAGCACTATATCTTTACAAAACTGCTTCATATGGACATCCACCCTACAGCAAGGGTCAACATTGGTGCAAAAATTGACAAAGCAAACAGCAGAGGTATCCACATAGGAGAAGAGTCCTACGTCGCACCAGGTGCAGTCATTTTCGCACACGATTTTGCCAGAAGTCTCCGTGCCGATACCACCATTGGCAAACGCTGTTTCATCGGTACAAATGCCATTATTATGGCAGGTATTACAGTTGGTGATGAAGTCATCGTCGGCAGCGGTGCGGTTGTCACCAAAGATGTTCCGTCAAACTGCATCGTAGCCGGCAATCCTGCCCGCATTATTCGGGAAGGCATTCAGACAGAGAAGTATGGAAAACTAAAGTTCGAACAGTAAAATTTATTACTAATACTCCAAAATAGCAGACAAACACCTTTGTGCTGTTTTTCCATCCCACAACTCAGGACGAGAAGGTATACGTTCACTTCGCTTTATTACATCCCATGCTTCGCAAAGTTTAGAGACATCATTGCCAACAAGAATCGAGGCACCTCCATGCTCCTGAAGGGTTACGGGTCTTTCTGTATTCCATCGCAATGTCATACATGGTGTTCCAAGAACACAACTCTCTTCCTGTAGCCCACCACTGTCCGTCAAAATCGCATCAGCACCCATATTGATACGAAGCATTTCATGATATCCAAGAGGATGCAGTAAAATAATGTTAGGGTCTTCACTAACACGCTGCCACAGTCCAAACGCTTCGAGTTTCCCCTTTGTACGCGGATGTATAGGCCATATTACAACTCTCTCTTTGGCAACCTTTTCTGTTAAAACCCCAATCAAACCTTTTAAACTTTCATATACATCTACATTGGACGGACGATGCATTGTGACAGCAACATATCCTAATGTTACCTCAGGCACACTCTTTTCTTCTTCAAGCAAATTTTTTTGCAAAATATCTTCAATCTTTATAAGTGCTGCTTTTTTACGATGTTTTTCCAGTGTATCGATCATAATATTCCCTACAAAAGCAATCTTCTCTTCAGGTACACCTTCACAGCGCAAATTATCACTTGCTATTCTATCAGGAGTCAACAGCAGATCACTCAAACGGTCTGTAACAAGACGGTTGATCTCTTCTGGCATATCCATATCAGCGGAACGCAGTCCAGCCTCTATATGACACAGTTTCACACCCTCTTTTTTAGCAGTAACGGAACAGGCGAGGGTTGCATTTACATCTCCTACCACCACTACCCAATCCGGTTGTTCTTCTTTTATAACCTTTTCAAAAGCTATCATGGTGTTTCCAACCTGCTGGGCATGGGTACCGGAACCAACATTAAGGTGAATATCCGCTTCAGGAATACCAAGCGATTCAAAAAAGACTTTTGACATTCGATCATCATAGTGTTGCCCTGTATGTACCAATATGTGTTCTATTTGTTGAGAAATATGATCTTGATTATATGCTTCTATTGCATCTACAAAGGGAGCGATTTTCATAAAATTGGGTCTTGCCCCCACTACAGAAATGATTTTCATACGGTTTTATACCTTTTTATTTGAGATATGTTTTCACAAAAGCACTGCTTGTCAATTTTTCTATCTCTTCTGTATAGAAATTCTGATCATTGGTTACAATCACATCACACATCATTTTTTTAGCGCTCACATATTGTAAACTGTCTTCCAAGTCATTATTTTGCAAAGACAATGCTTCATGAAACATTTTATTGGTTCCACCTACAACTTCAAATACACTGTTAACCAGTTTTAAAAAGGCTTTTACATTTTTCACCTGTTTGTCTGCGACATAATCAATATTTAACAGCGTAATATCCAAAATTACGCCTGAATATAGTTTTTTTTCTATGGCATTCAATATCAACAATGCATCCTCAAACTTTTCTCTTTTTAAAATAAGATCGAGAAAAATATTTGTATCGACAAAAACTTTCATTTTACGATCTTGTTATACTTTATATCATCTGTTTGAAATGTGTTGTCCAGGATACCTACAAACCGGTTGAATGATCCTTCTTCAAGACCCTCTTTTGTACCGGCTTGTCTCATCAGCTTTTCATACTCTTCATAAGGCATGATCACAGCCTTTTTTTTACGTGCCTTTTTATCTACTATAAAGACCGTCTGCGATAAGAGCTTTGTGAACTGTGCCTGTGCCTGAGATATACCAAGTTCCAACATAGCTGATTCCTTTTAAAATATATATGTACATAGTACAATATATATATTTATATCTCTCTTAAACGTTAACTGCAAGGTTGGAATGCAAGACAATTATTAGCTATGATAGCCAACATCTTTTCAGCCAAAATTTTTCTGTTAAAATCCCGTGCCAGCTTTTCACATCCAGACTGGCATGTTTCATACAGTGTTTTATCGTTTTTGAGCCGTCCAAGTTTTTCAAGGAAGTCCGTTTCATCTTCCGGCTTAAAGCAGAGTCCGGCACCATATTTTTCTATGATCTCCTGTGCCTGCCCTTCAACACCAAGCAGTGTCGGCTTACGCATGGCAGAGGCTTCAAAGATTTTGGAGGGGATAACAGTTTTGAAGGTATCGGACTTTTTGAGAGGAGCAAGTGAAATATCTACAATAGAGAGGTATCGTGGCACTTCCTCTTTTCTAACAGGATCAAGAAATGTGACATTTTTCAATGCCAGTCTCTCTGCCATTTCCACAACGGTCTGCTTCATCGCACCACCGCCTACAAACAGGAAGTGAATATCGGGATCATCCACATTCTTCAAAGCTGTGATAATGAAGTCCAGGCTGTGTGCCATGCCGTGTGTTCCAATGTAACCGACAATAAACTTTCCTTCCAGTCCAAGTGATTTCAGGAGCGTCTTGTTTTTCTCTCTTGCAACATACAGCTCCAGGTTTGCCCCATTGGTGACAACATCGATTTTTTCTGCATTGATGCCCCGACCAATAAGATTTTCCTTGAACGCCTCTGTCACAGCTACTACTCTGTCTGCATCCC
>JALVGO010000278.1 GCA_027029065.1 Sulfurovum sp. | reverse complement strand
AAAAGTGTGCCTTGCCTAGAACAAAGCTGACAATGTTATGAGCATCTGGGGTTATTAGAAGTGCCCTTTTGATAAATTCATATGGAGGAGTGAGTGTGATTGCACTGCTGAACGAGATTACATGGTGGCACTGGATTGCATTTGGTGTTGCGCTGATCGTCATTGAGATGAGTACGGGTACCTTTTTTATGCTGACACTGGGGCTCTCTGCCATTGTTGTGGGTATCCTTGACATTCTCATAGACCTCTCTTTGCAGATGGAGATTCTGCTCTGGCTGCTCTTCTCCATCGTTTCCATCATTGCATGGATGAAGTGGTACAGAGACAAAACCGTCTCCAACAGCGGACAGTCAGACTACCGTCTTGAGACACTCGGCACCGTTACCAGTGACATCCGTACACACAGCAGGGGCAAGGTGACCTTCGATACCCCCGTGCTTGGCAACACCCATTGGCACGCTACAGCCAAAACAGACATTCCCAAAGGGACACGCGTAAAGATTGTCGAAGTGAACGGACAACTCATCGAAGTCGCACCGCTTCCTACAACACAATCATAAAGGAGAACACATGGAAACATCATTAACCATCTTGATCATCATCGCCGCAGGCATCGTCTATACACTTTACAAAGGGATCAATATTGTCCCACAGGGGGAAGAGTGGGTCGTCGAACGTCTTGGAAAATTCGCACGTACGCTCAAGCCCGGTCTCAACATCATTCTCCCATACATTGAAACTGTAAGAACCAGAGTCTCAACACGCGATATTATCCTCGACATTCCGCAGCAGGAGGTCATAACCCGCGACAATGCCGTTATCTTGACCAACGCCGTCACATTTATCCGTGTCACCAATCCGCGTGATGCCATCTACGGTATTGAAGATTTCCATCTTGCCATTCAGCAGCTTGTCATGACCACCCTGCGTTCGATTTTGGGGGAGATGACACTCGATGAAGCACTCAGCAACCGTGAGCACATCAAAGCAAAACTCAAAGATGCCATCATTGACGATGTCGCCGACTGGGGAGTAACCGTCAAAAGTGTCGAGATACAGGACATCTCCCCAAGCGCTTCCATGCAGGAGTCCATGGAGCGGCAGGCTGCGGCTGAGCGTGAACGCCGTGCCATCGAAACCACCGCAGAGGGGAACAAGAACGCCGCCATCCTCGAAGCTGACGGAAAACTCGAAGCGGCAAAAAGAGAAGCCGAAGCACAGATCGCTCTTGCCAACGCTTCTGCCGAAGCGATCCGCCTCATCTCCGACAACATTCAGGACAAAGAGCTGCCTGCCATGTTCCTCCTTGGCGACCGCTACATCAACTCACTCGAACAGATCAGCAAGAGCGACAACTCCAAGTTTGTCATCTATCCTGCCGATATTCAGAGTGCCATCAAGGGAATGCTGGGGAGTGCTTTTAAGAAATAGCCTGAGCTATTTGGAAAAGTGCTGATAGTCTTTCACGCGCTTCCACTCCCCGCCCCACTTCCAGCCGTGTGCTTTAAAGATCTGCACTGTGGGATCATCTTGAAGCAGTACGGCTCTGTCTGCTGCGCTGCTGTTTTGATGCCGCCTCTTTCGAAACTTTTGTGATGCTTTGTGGGCAATGTGTCCGTTTCGGGAAATGTAGGGATTTTCAAGCGGATTGAGGTCGATCGCCCTGCCGTAGCTGTGTTTAGACCATTTTTGGCTGCCTGTGGCATTGCGGCAGTTGAATGCCAAGGTATTGTCTGCCTCGATGCTCTTCCAGTCGCTGCCGCCAAAGTCGCTGACAAGATGCATCTGGCGTATGGGATATTTGATGTCATAAAGCTTGGCAAATATCACCGTAACCTCTTTGGCTACGGCTTTGTGTACAATCATCTCTCCGGTACGCTCTTTCCCGCTAAAATCAATATAGCGCATGCTTACATACCTAAGATCTTCCGTACCCACAGGGCAGCCTTTGTGCCAGCTTTTCCCCACAAACATACGCTGTTTTATGGTTGGCGATATAGGATGGATTGAGGCATGGTACTCTGCATAGAGCGTGACGGAAAGCATAAGGAGAAGTCGCAGTTTCATGGGAAAATTATACCCTAATGCTACCAGCGTTGCAATATCTCTAACCTGCTATTTGATATATTTACCTTCCGTAAAACTATTGACGATAGAATGTATATAAAAAAGGAACACAAATATGGAACACTTCAAAACCTATGCGCTAATGATCGGTATGACACTCCTTTTCATCTGGTTTGGCGGGATGATCGCAGGGCAGAGCGGTATGGTGATCGCTTTTCTCATTGCAGCGGGGATGAACTTCTACGCCTACTACTACAGCGACAAAGCGGTGCTGAGCCACTACCATG
>JALVGO010000277.1 GCA_027029065.1 Sulfurovum sp. | reverse complement strand
GTGTCCGAAACTCAACTAAATAACCAGTCAATGATTTTCTTAATCAGATACAGGATAATCGCATTAATTAATTTTTTCATAGGTATTACCTCACTTTTTTTATTATTTATCGTAGTTATTTAATGCGGTTGATAACTCCGCAGAGACTGAACCGAAAATTCAAGTCGTCAGCACTGTTATAGGTGTGAGATTTTATTTCTGTTCAGTTTCTCATTTCTATTTATATTTTTGCTATTCAGTAGTAATCTATAAAGCCTATTTTCATCTCAAAAATTTTCTTTTGGAGTAACCACACAGCTGCGGCTGTGTATCTGCTGCCGTCAGTGCAGCTCATCAAAAATTAATACCCTTGCGGTATAATTTTTCGCACAAGAACCTTTTAGGTTTGATAGTGCGCATTATCAAACCTAAAGGTATTGATACTGCGCTTTGTTTGACCGCAAGGGTGCTGCACAAAGGAGAGACGATGGCTAAAGCATCGATCAATTTCGCCAAGGCTGCCAAAGGTGGCTTGGCTCACAATGACCGGTCAGAAGATCGGGAACCCGATTATCTTCTGCCGGCAGAATACAGACTCCAAAATGAAGTGGATCGCTCTGCCGGTGAAGCCTCCAAAATGATCTCCGATCTTTACACCGAAGCGAGAGAGAACTACCGGCAGAAATTCGGTCAGCCACTCAAGGCTAAAAGCTATGTGTGGGAAGCCGTTGTCAATCTGAACAAAGAGCACACTTTGGAAGATGTGCAGCGACTCACCAGGGCGATTGAGAAAGAGACAGGATTTACCGGTGTACAGATCGCCATACATCGAGATGAAGGACATATCAACGAGCGGGGAGTGCCTCAATACAACCTCCACGCCCACATTACTTTTTTTACACTGGACCGGCAGACAGGGCAGCAGCTCTACCGCAAAGGATTGACCGAACGCCAAAAGAGAGAGAACCCCGAACTAAAGGCAATGAACCGAGAACGCCTATCCAAGCTCCAAGACCTCACAGCCGAGGTATTGGGAATGGAGCGGGGGAAGCGAGGAAGCAAAGCCGTAAGGCTGGATCACAAAGCCTACAAAGAGGCTAAACGCCAAGAATTGGCAAAGGTCAAGGATCTCAAGCAGGAGATAGCCGATCTCCGGCAAGAGTTAAAGGCGAATGGAGCTAATCGGGAAGATTATGCACGGCTGGAAGCCGAGAATAAGCAGCTCAAAGAGAAGATCAAAGCCAAGGATCTCACGATCGAGGATCTCAAAGAGCAGATCGAGGATCTCCGAAAGGATCTTAGGAGAGACAACGCCAAAGATGAGAAGCTGGAGCAGTATCGAGAGATCATACTTGACCAAGAAGAGAGGATCGATGCCCTAATTGAGCAAAATAAAGCCTTAGAAGCCAAAATAAGCCCTAAAGAGGGTCAGAGTATGGCTAACGGCTCTAAAATCGATTTACGGATGGTTGCAGAGCTGAATAACGGCATATCCTTTCCGGGTGAGGAGCAGCTAAAGTGGAGAGCCGAGAGGCTGTTAAGCGATTACGGATCGGAGCTGCTGCTTAAAGAGTTCCTTGACCAAGAGGCGGAGCCGATAACCAAAGGGGTCTTGAAAAAAGAGGTTGTAGGCTTCAAGATCACAATGACCCAAGCCAATAGCCTTTATACACGACTAAGAGAGAGGGAGCAATCGGTTAGAGGATTTATCAAAGATGCCAAATCGGTATTTAACTCTCTGGGTAAGGCAGCGGATAAGGTCAAAGACTTTTTCAGGAAGTTGCAGCAACCAGAAAGGGATCGATCCGTTAAAGAGTTCAAAGCCCAATCCAAGACTAAAGACAAATCGAGGTCAAGAGGTGGTATGAGCAGGTAAAAATCTGCCCTCTCTTTTTGGAGTTTCCCCCCCCTTTTTATAAAAAATAATTACAAAGAGTAGTTATAGGTATGTGAAAAAGTGCCTTAAATGCCCATAAAATGGGAACTTTAAGAAATACTTTAGTGACCAAATATTACGAATTTAGTGACCAAATATTACGAATTTAGTGACCAAATACGAGTATTAGTGTCCTAATTATTGATATTGTCACTAAATGATTTTTTTTGTCCCTAAAATATTTTGTTACCTATTTACAATAAGGGTCACTAAAGTATTAAGTGACTATAATTTCATAAGGTCACTAAAATAAAAATATTGTCACTTTAGGGAGTAAGTCCTAACCATACTCCCTAAAGTAAAAAAATACTCCCTAAAGGTTTAAAATGATCCCAAGCCCGGAAAATTTAGCAAAGCTAAAAAAGGAAAAACTTGAAGCGTCAAAAAAGACTAAAGTCCATCGAAAGATCAGTAATACATTTATTGAGAGTGCTATTCAAAAGAATACTGCCGGTGCTTTAAAGACGATCTATTATCTTGCCAGTGCCATAGAAACAGTTAAAGATCTTGATACGATGGATAGCGATAAGCTTTTAACGATTAAGATGGATACACGGGATATGCTCAAATATACAGGTATGAGCCTCCCGGAGATCAAGAGAAATGTTAAGGCAATGCAACAAACAAGTATTACATTTATCGATGAAGAAAATAATACCGAGACAGGCATAAGTTTGCTCCCTTATTATCAATTCGTCTATGGTAAGCATACCATTGAGATAAAGATCTTTGTAAAGATTGCCCGTCAGATCATTGATGTTAAGCGAAACTATTCGATGATCGATACAAAATCCTTGATGAAGTTTAAATCCAAACATACCTTGAGACTGCTACCAGTTCTTTATCGCATCAGTCAATATAGCGAGAATGTTGCAAAGCGTAAGACATTCGAGCTACACGAGCTTAATGCACTATTTGGAACGCATTATAAACGCTTTGCGGATATTGAAAGAAAAATACTAAAGCCGGTCAAAGAAGAATTGGACGCACACAGTAAACTAAGTTTTATCTATGAAACAAACTACGATTACTTTGATGCCGGCAGACCAAAAGCCGTATCCATTACGATTGATGTAATTGAAAATGCACCGAGACTATTTTAAAGGAGTTAAGCAAATGACCGAAGCAACAATGTTCCATATGCTGGAACCCGTCCTAATGGACTTATACAACGCCAAAAGCAAAGCCGGCAGCGAAGAGAAGCGGCAGCAGATCCAAAAATGGATTGATACTCTCCAGGGCGATCCGTCCCTGGAGGAGTTCGAGCAGATCCTCAAGGAGTTAAAAGATGTTTAGCTATTACAAGAGCTTGAGGGGATCCGGTATCTCTTTGTGGGCTGCCGTCCTCCTGATCGCTGCCTCTCCGATACTCTACATTTACGGCAAGATCTCCGAAAAGAGATAGCCGTTTATTATGACATAAACCGATGGACACATAAGTGTCCGAAACTCAACTAAATAACCAGTCAATGATTTTCTTAATCAGATACAGGATAATCGCATTAATTAATTTTTTCATAGGTATTACCTCACTTTTTTTATTATTTATCGTAGTTATTTAATGCGGTTGATAACTCCGCAGAGACTGAACCGAAAATTCAAGTCGTCAGCACTGTTATAGGTGTGAGATTTTATTTCTGTTCAGTTTCTCATTTCTATTTATATTTTTGCTATTCAGTAGTAATCTATAAAGCCTATTTTCATCTCAAAAATTTTCTTTTGGAGTAACCACACAGCTGCGGCTGTGTATCTGCTGCCGTCAGTGCAGCTCATCAAAAATTAATACCCTTGCGGTATAATTTTTCGCACAAGAACCTTTTAGGTTTGATAGTGCGCATTATCAAACCTAAAGGTATTGATACTGCGCTTTGTTTGACCGCAAGGGTGCTGCACAAAGGAGAGACGATGGCTAAAGCATCGATCAATTTCGCCAAGGCTGCCAAAGGTGGCTTGGCTCACAATGACCGGTCAGAAGATCGGGAACCCGATTATCTTCTGCCGGCAGAATACAGACTCCAAAATGAAGTGGATCGCTCTGCCGGTGAAGCCTCCAAAATGATCTCCGATCTTTACACCGAAGCGAGAGAGAACTACCGGCAGAAATTCGGTCAGCCACTCAAGGCTAAAAGCTATGTGTGGGAAGCCGTTGTCAATCTGAACAAAGAGCACACTTTGGAAGATGTGCAGCGACTCACCAGGGCGATTGAGAAAGAGACAGGATTTACCGGTGTACAGATCGCCATACATCGAGATGAAGGACATATCAACGAGCGGGGAGTGCCTCAATACAACCTCCACGCCCACATTACTTTTTTTACACTGGACCGGCAGACAGGGCAGCAGCTCTACCGCAAAGGATTGACCGAACGCCAAAAGAGAGAGAACCCCGAACTAAAGGCAATGAACCGAGAACGCCTATCCAAGCTCCAAGACCTCACAGCCGAGGTATTGGGAATGGAGCGGGGGAAGCGAGGAAGCAAAGCCGTAAGGCTGGATCACAAAGCCTACAAAGAGGCTAAACGCCAAGAATTGGCAAAGGTCAAGGATCTCAAGCAGGAGATAGCCGATCTCCGGCAAGAGTTAAAGGCGAATGGAGCTAATCGGGAAGATTATGCACGGCTGGAAGCCGAGAATAAGCAGCTCAAAGAGAAGATCAAAGCCAAGGATCTCACGATCGAGGATCTCAAAGAGCAGATCGAAGATCTCCGAAAGGATCTTAGAAGAGACAACGCCAAAGATGAGAAGCTGGAGCAGTATCGAGAGATCATACTTGACCAGGAAGAGAGGATTGACTCCCTAATTGAGCAAAATAAAGCCTTAGAAGCCAAAATAAGCCCTAAAGAGGGTCAGAGTATGGCTAACGGCTCTAAAATCGATTTACGGACGGTTACAGAGCTGAATAACGGCATATCCTTTCCGGGTGAGGAGCAGCTAAAGTGGAGAGCTGAGAGGTTACTAAGCGATTACGGATCGGAGCTGCTGCTTAAAGAGTTCCTTGACAATGAGGCGGAGCCGATAACCAAAGGGGTCTTGAAAAAAGAGGTTGTAGGCTTCAAAATCACAATAACCCAAGCCAATAGCCTTTATACGAGACTAAGAGAGAGGGAGCAATCGGTTAGAGGATTTATCAAAGATGCCAAATCGGTATTTAACTCTCTGGGTAAGGCAGTCGATAAGGTCAAAGACTTTTTCAGGAAGTTGCAGCAACCAGAAAGGGATCGATCCGTTAAAGAGTTCAAAGCCCAATCCAAGACCAAAGACAAATCGAGGTCAAGAGGTGGTATGAGCAGGTAAAAATCTGCCCTTTCTTTTTGGAGTAAAAAGCCGTCCGCAGGACACAAGTCTTTTAATATAAAAGCTGTAATAAGCTGTAGAGGTGCCTCAAATGCCCATTTTATCGGGGTTTGAGAGACTTAAATACTACTTTTTATAATCGAAATACTACTTTTTATAATCGAAATACTACTTTTTATAATCGAAATACTATAAATATAGATTTATGTAGTTTTAGATAAAATACTACATATAATAAAAAGGATAGGATTTGGAAGATAAAAAGTTACCTTTAACGGATCGGAACTATTCAAGGCAATCTCATCTTATTATCAATGCCAGGTATGCCCTCACAAGAGCGGAGATCGATTTGGTGCTGATGCTGCTAACGGCGATCAAGAAAGAAGATGAGGACTTCAAGGACTATGAGTTCAGTATCAAGGACTTGAACCGAAAGAGCGGCAGGGTATGGAACAGCGAACAGCTCAAGGACAATGTGAGATCCTTGATGAGTAAGCCGGTGGAACTGCCGACGGATAACCCAAAGAAACGCTGGGCGATCGTAAACTGGTTTAGCTTCTTTGAGTATGAGGACGGCATTATCCGCTGCCGTTTCGATAAACGGCTAAAGCCCTACCTACTGGAGATCAAGAGCCGTTTTGTAATCTCCGATATCCGCCATATGCTGCCGATGAAATCGAGCTACTCCAAAAGAATGTATCTGCTGCTCAAAGAGTATGCGAAGATCGGCAGCCGCACCTGGAAAGTCGAGGAGCTGCAAGAGATCCTCAAGGTGCCGAAATCTCTTTTGAGGTATGACAACTTTAAAAGGCAGGTACTCAAGAAAGCCGAAACTGACATCAACAAATATACAGACCTGGAAGTCAAGCTCACAGAGCGAAAGCTTGGCAGGAAAGTAGCCGAGATCACCTTTGAGATCCGCAAAAACCATACCGATCTGAAAACCTTTGTCTCCATAATCCGGGAACTCTACGCAAACGAACCGCTCTACCCCGCAAAAGACGGGCGTATGCTCAAATGCGACGGCAGAGGCTACCTCTACTACTCCGACGCTAACAGCGACTTTGCCACCCTGGATAAAGAGACCGCCGCCAAAGCGTGGGAGTGGCTGCACGAAAACAGAGAGAGGCTCTATTGCTTCCAACCCGATCTATTAGACTATGCAGGAGAGACCAAATGACAGACCCATTCATCAAAACAACATTCACCGGCGAAGCCATCGAGGACACCGCCGCAGGACTTCAAGAGATCATTCATTATGATCTGCCCCGTGCCGGTTGGGGTGCCACCGATGAGGAAGTTACCGACGACATCATCAAAAAGCTGGAGTACCTAACCCAACACCTCAAAGAGATCCGAAGAGGAGAAGCCGAAGAGGTCAAGATCGGTAACGCCGGTATGTTCCACACCCTGGAGCCGGTGCTAATGGATCTTTATAACAAGAGAGCGAAGATCCAGGGCTGGATCGACACCCTAAGCGACTGTTCCGATCCCGAAGAGTTCCAAAGGATCCTCAAGGAGATTGAAAATGCTTAAATTCTATAAGACGATCAGGAGCAGCGGCATATCTCCCGCCGGTGCGATCCTCTTCATTCTCTTCTCTCCAGTATCGTATCTCATAACCAAGATAGACGACTGGAGAAAGTAGCAAACGGACATATATGTGTCCGAAACTCAACTAAATAACCAGTCAATGATTTTCTTAATCAGATACAGGATAATCGCATTAATTAATTTTTTCATAGGTATTACCTCACTTTTTTTATTATTTATCGTAGTTATTTAATGCG
>JALVGO010000276.1 GCA_027029065.1 Sulfurovum sp. | reverse complement strand
CCGTGGCGTAGTAGTCGAGGAAGAACATCGGTACGCCGTTGTTGCAGATGAGGTCATTGACACACATCGCGACCAGGTCGATCCCTACGGTGTCAAGCTTCCCACTCTCTATGGCGATCTTGAGCTTCGTGCCTACCCCGTCGGTCGCAGAGAGGATCACGGGCTCTTTATAGCCGCTTGGCAGTGCATAGGCACCGGCAAAAGAACCGATACCGCCGATGACATTGGCATCGAATGTTGATTTGACATCGGCTTTGATCGCCTCTACAAACTCGTTTCCGGCATCGATATCGACACCGGCATCTTTATAGGATATATTGGACATTTATGCACCCTTCTCTTCGCACTTACACGGCGGAAATATTTTTTTCAGGATCATCAGACCCGGACAAAAACCGGTCAAACCGGCAATAAAAAGCATCGCCATCATGGCAAAGGTCACAACAAACGCAGCTGCGAACATCTTTGAGCCTGCCAGTCCCATGATCAACCCCAAAATAATTGCCTGAACAATACGCTGCATTCTTTCAGCACATAACATCTGACATCCTTGTATCAATTTTACGGTATTATAGCCAAAATTAGCTGTTTAACTTGCGTCCGAGCTTCGCTTCCACAGAACCCACTTTCTTATCCAGCCTGCCCACAGGTCCCTCTCTCCAGTCGATCTTGATAGAGCTGTAGACCCGTCCGCAATCTTTTTGCAGCTCCTCATAGGCGGCATTGATCACATCGAGCGCCTCTTTTACCGTTTCAGCCTCTATGATCGTCCCCATAGGGGTAAGCCGGTACGCCAGCCCGCTTCTGTCTACAATATCAAGCACCCTTGCCACAAAGGCACTTTTGCTTTGGGTCTTTTCTGTCGGAAACATACTGAACTCTACCAGTGCACTCATCACTACTCCTTTTTTTGGGATGATAACAGATTTGAGCTACAAAAGTGGTATAATCTCATAAATATCTGTATTGGAGAAGTATGCAGCAAAAGATAGTGTTTGTCTGTCTCATCGGTTCCTTTGTTCTGTCCGGATGCCATGAGTTTGACAGTGTACTTGTTCCCATCCACAGAAGTACAGAAGAGCTCAATACAACAACATCAGATCTCTCTTTGCCGGTACTCGATACACTCCCCTACACCGATGTACATTTCAAAAGAGACAAAATTGTGATGGAAAAACATTTTTAAAAGGGTTGGCATATGATCATTATTGGCGGAGGCGCAGCGGGATTGTGTGCAGCCATTATCGCAGGCAGAAAAGGCGTAGATGTCACCCTGCTCGAACAGAACAGCAAAGTGGGCAAAAAGATCCTGGTGTCAGGCAATGGAAAATGCAACATTACCAACCGCCACATCACACCCCACCGGTTCCACTCACAAAATCCGGACTTTGTAGAAACGCTTCTTAAAGACTATGGGTTCAAAGCCGTAGAAGCCTTTTTTCACAGCATAGGGCTCCCGCTTATCGAAGGCAAAGAGGGAAAGATGTTTCCCATGTCCATGCAGGCATCCTCGGTAGTGGATATCCTGCTTTATGAAGCGCAGCAGGCAGGTGTCAAGATTATTTGTGACTGTCGTGCCGAACGTATAGAGAAGCATGGAGAGCTATTTCGTGTAGAAACCACCCAAGGCGTATTCACCTCCACAAAACTACTGATAGCCTCCGGTTCTGTAGCAGCACCAAAACTGGGCGGCAGTGATGCGGGATATGCCTTTGCAACCCACATGGGTCACTCCCTGATAGCACGCCATCCTTCTCTTGTGCAGCTCTGTTCTGAAGAGCAGTGGGTCAAGGCGTGTGCCGGTGTAAAGATCAAAGGGCATGCTACCCTGCTTGCCAATGGTGAAACAGTTGTACAAAAAGAGGGAGACATCCTTTTTACCAGCTACGGTATCAGCGGACTTGCCGTACTTGATCTCAGCCGTCAGGCAGCACACCATCTGGCACAGTATGACTACTGTGAACTCTCGCTTGATCTCATGCCCGGTTTCAGCAAAGAGAAGCTGACCAATCTGCTGCTGAAAAACCTCCATACCGAGAGTAACAAATCCCTTTTGCTTTGGCTGCAAGGGATACTGCCAAAAAAACTCATCCCACATATTCTCAATATCTCGGGATGCAAAGCAAAAACGGAAAAGTTTTTGAACAGAAAAGAGATAGGCAAACTGGTTTATGCTATCAAACATCTCAGGCTCAGCATCAGCGATACCCGTGGATTTGCCTATGCGGAAGTGGCTGCAGGGGGTGTAGATACGACAGAGGTCGATCCTGTAACCATGGCATCAAAACATGTACCGGGGCTTTACTTTGCAGGGGAGATTCTTGATGTAGATGGTGATAGAGGCGGATTTAACTTCCATTTCGCATGGGTTAGTGCTATGAGAGCAGCCTTTTCATTCTAGTAATAATATAATGGGGGGGGAAGAGTAAAGCATGTATAGAGAGCTTTTAAAAGCTCTCCTTAATGAGATTTAGCAAGCGGGGATGTTACCACTACCTTTACCAAATTCATACATAAAGTCATGAAGGTGATTTTCAAGTTTTTTGAATTTTGCACTATTCAAAAATGCTTTTGTGTTTGGACAAATTTTTTCAAGTTCAGCTTTAAAAGCATCACCTGTAAGCTTTTTCCACTCTTTTTGTGTATGTTTACCTGCAACTACACCACCTGTTTTACCACAATCGTCTTTCATGAATTTCTGGTAAACTCTTTTACCTTTAGCCGAATCAGCAGTTGCTGTTGTTGTTACTAACGTCAATCCGAGTAGTGCTGCCAATGCCAATGTTGTACTTTTTTTCATTTTTTATCCTTTTTGTTTTAATGTTCCAAATTATATATATAAATCGTGAACCCATTGTGAAGTCAGACTTATAATAAATATAAGTCTAACAAATTGTATATTTATTTTTTCTTAATATTGATATCGTACAAAAACTCTTAAATTTTCTGCTTTTATATCTACATCTTCTGGTTTTACCCATCCTGAACATCTGATATTTGGTGTATAATCATGTTGTTCATAAGTATATCTTACTTGTCCGGTTAGATTTTTTAGACCCATAAGATTAAAGTTCCAATATGCTTCATAAACATCACCACGTACAGCTATTTTAGAACCCATGACACTATCTTCTGCCCATGTCATTGGGGTCCAATATTTTGTACCATGATTATATTCAAATCCAAACTTACCTTTTTCCGTTATCATATCAGGAATAGTGAATCCTGCCCAAACAGAATAACCATCTTCATCATCACTGCTTCCTAAAAGTGTATGTCCGGAATTCGGATTATATTGTGTTCTTGCCAAAGAAAGGAAAAATACAGTTTCATCCAAAAAATCATTAATCATATCGCCTATACCTGTCATTTGGAAAGAAATAGCATCCAAATAAGCTGTTCCGGCATCCGCAGATACTGCATCAGTTGCAGTATTCCGACCTTTTGTATTAAAAATAGATGCATGTTCAAACATTACTTTATATTGTCCATTATCATAAAGATTTCCTAAAAGAACAAGAAAATCAACATTTTCATTTACATCACCATCTTCTATCGCGTAAGGTCTATAGCCTCCCTTATCATAAATAGTTTCAACACCATTACCTGTATGTGCTCTACCTACAACTGTTTTAAGATAAGATCCTTTTACATACTTACCAAAATCCAGTTTAAACATAGCCGCATCTACTTCCATATTGGTAATATGGGCAAGAGGTGATCCCGGTTCTGCATTTCCTTCTCTATGATTAGCCAAGAATCCATCTGTAGATGCTCGTCTTCCTATACTAAATGAGTAGGGCAATCCATTGCTAAATGTATCAGAATATACAAAATATGCCTGTCTTACCCTAAACAATGTATCGGATGCTTTAGAAGAAACACTCCACCCTTTTAGTGTTGGATCTTCAAAACCATATGCATGTCCACCCCAAACACCATATGCTGCTATTTGCCCTGTAAAGGTAAGTTTATCCATAGGAGATGACTTCATATTCAAAAAGAGTCTTGTTGCCAACAGTGCATCATTTCCTGCACTGGTACCTGATAAATCAACACCTTTATAACTATATTTATCATAATCATAATTAATATAGTTATACTCTGATCTGAAATCTATAGTAAATTTAATATTGTCTTTTGCATCATGCTCTTGTACTTTATCAAGTTGTTCCTGCATTTCCGAAAGATTTGTTTGCAAATCATTCACTTTTTTTTGCAGATCCGATATTGTATCAGCATACATAATGGATGTCATCAACATAGCAGCTGTGCTCAATTTGATTAATTTCATTATTTTTTCCTTTTTCACGTAATATTATTTTAATTTAACTTTTTCCATAAATATATCAAACCTCTTCCTGCACCTATACATATATAGACAATAAAGGTGATTACAAAAGGGTGCCATACTCCCAGTGAACTACTGGATATGTTAATGATATGTTTTATGGGATAGTTTATCCATGCATTAAAATGCATGGCAATTGATAAAAAGAGGAAAAGAATAAAAAAAATCTTTGCCTCTCTAAAAAGATGCATTACATCAAACCTCTCATCATCAAATACCAATACATCGGTTTAAGCATATACAGGTCAAATGCCCACCATACCCATCTTGGTCTGCTTGGATCCAGTATCGGGAATGATGGAGCTAACCCTTCATAATCAAACTCTGCGAGCATAATCTCGCCATATTGGGTCTTAAGAGGACATACGGTATATCCGTCAAATTTTGCAGTAGGTTCTTTCCCTTCCATGACTGCAATCAGGTTTTCTGTCAGAACAGGACCATGGTGTCTTGCAGATCCGCCGGTTTTACCTTTGGGAACCCCTAAAATATCACCAATACCAAATACATTGTTATATCTAATATGCTGCAATGTATCAAAGTCGCATTCCAGCCATCCTTTCCCACTTCCTGATTTAATAGCAAGAGGAGAATTCGCTACAGCATCTACCGCTTTCATTGGTGGTACAACATGGATGAAATCATACTTCATTTCAACCATTTCAGTTGTTGTAATGATTTCATACTCTTCTAAATCTTCATCATAAGCACCTTTTTTTTGTACGATCTTTTCAAAAGTTGCCGTTTTGTTTTCTGCATCTATCTTACGCAAGATATGATTGAACTTGTCTGTAATATTTCCATACATTGGCGTAACTTCTTCAACCAAAGTTTTATTGTATTCAGGTACGCCAAAGAGAGTAGTTCCTTTTTTGCAGAAACTAAATTGTGCATTTTTACTTACATCTTTCCCGCCATCAGGACCGTTTCCTCTAAGATTATCATCACTTAGGTAGAGGATCTTTTGTGGCGCACCACCACACTTGATGGGCGTATCAGGTTGTGTACAGATTACTTGAATAGGGTTGTCAGGAGAGGCAGCTTCTGCAGCTTTTCTCATATCCTTGAACCATTGTGCCGTAGCAACACCACCCTTTGCAGTACCGGCAACAGGATCATTTAAATAGACAGAAGATATACCGTTTTTACCAACAAGTTCTTCACTCATACCTTCTATCGCTTCATAATCATACTGAAGTCCCGTAGCAACTACAAGATAATCATAAGAGATATCACCATTTTTTGCTGTTGTAACTTTATTGTTATCAGGATCAAATACAGTTACTTCATCTTTAACCCAATTGACACCATCAGGGATAAAGTCTGCATTATTGTGCTGAATATCACTTTCTGTATACAAACCTGCTGCCATAAACACCTGTCCTGGCTGATAGAGATGTATCTCGTTTGGTGCGATAATCGTAATATCTGCATTTGAGGCAGCGCGTCTCAGTCTTGCAGCAGCCATAATACCGCCGGCACCGCCACCGACAATAACGATTTTTGCCTTTTTATCACTGCTTGGTCCAGCCTCTGCAGATGTTGGTGCACCCATCATCATTGCCGCACCGCCTGTCAAACCCATCACCTTCAATGCATCGCGTCTGCTCATACCTGTTTCTGAGGTAAGTGCCTCGTATGCAATCTTGCTAGATTGAATTTTTTTATCCAAAACATCTCCTTATACATTTGTTAACAAATAATAATACTGCAAAGATGATAAAAGTCATCTATTTTTCTGTAATAAATAAGGATTTTTTTAAAAAAATCCAAATTTTATACCACAGTTATGATCTCTTCTACCAAAAGCTGTAATGTGGTATTGCCTCTAAAGGTGTTTTCATTGACAGTATAGACAATATCTACAAAAGTACCAGGCAGATACACTTCATCTGTCTTAAACTGCACCCCCTGTTGGGTAATACCCTCCTGTTCAAACACAAACCGCAGATGGTTTCCCTCTTTTCCCATCCTCGATACTGCCTGTATGCGTACCCCTCTGGTTATAAATTTTGGTACTGGATTGCCCTGTCCATAGGGTTCAAATCTTTTAAGCAGTGCCGTCAATGCAAAGCTGATATCACGAAAGTGAAGTTCACCTACAATCTCCTCATCGGTAAATTCACCACTCTTTTCACATGCTACCCTTCCCAAAACATCAAGTTCTTCTTTAAAAACTGCAAGATTCTCTTTGGAAAGGCTCAATCCCACCGCAGCGGCATGACCGCCAAACTTTTCAAGCAGGGGACGGGTTTTGTCAACCAAAGCGAAAAGATCAACATTGCCAAAACTTCTGCCGCTTCCTTTAAGCGTACCGTTACCGTTGTCACTCAGTACAATACAGGGTCGTTTGCGTACACGTGCAACCCGTGCTGCGACAATCCCCACTACCCCTTCATGCCAAGAGACTCCGCTGACAACTGTCACAGAAGTATCATCGGCACAGGAGAGTGCCTCTTTGGTGATAGATGCCTCCGTCTCTTTGCGTTGTTCATTGAAATCCACCAGACGCTGCAGACGTACTCTGGCATCGTAGATGTTTTTGGAAGTGAGAAACTCAACGGCATAGGAGGCATCTTCCATCCGCCCTGCACTGTTGAGCAGGGGAGCGAGAAAAAAGCCTATATCCTCGGCAGTCAGATGCTCTTTTTGGGTATATTCCCTGTAGGCTCTGACAGCAGGTCTACTGCTTTTGGAAAGCGATTGCAGTCCGGCAATGACCATCGCACGGTTAATATGCCGAAGCGGCATCATATCGGCAATGATAGCAATTGCTGCAAGTTCCATATAGGGCATCATATCTATTTTGATCCCCAGTGCATTTTTCAGCGAAGCGATCAGATACCATGCAATCTGCGCACCACAGACCTCTTCGTAGGGAAAGGTACATTCAGGCTGTTTTTGGTCAATGATCGCATAGGCTTCAGGCAGTTCTGGGGGAAGCAGATGGTGATCGGTAATGATGAGGTCGATACCTTTTTCTTTACACATCTGCGCAGCATCCACCGCTGCAATACCGTTATCGACCGTGATAGCAAGATCGGTTCCCTCAAGACGCGGAACAATGGAGGAAGAGAGTCCGTAACCGTCTTTAAAACGGTTGGGGATAATCCATCTTACCGGATAGTCTATTTCATTAAAAAAGAGCTTCATGAGTGTTGTCGCAGTAACACCGTCAACATCATAGTCACCGACCACTGTGATCTTTTCACGGTTTTTGAGAGCATGGACAATACGCTCTGTTGCGATATCCATATCTTTGAATGTCGAGGGATGAGGCAGGTCTTTGAGGGAGAGGAATCCCTCTTTAAAGCGCTCCTGAAGAAAATTTTCTAACGCCTCAAGCGTTAGATATTCAATCATTTTTGGAAGCTGCCGCTGCTTTGACAAATGCCAAAATGGCAGGGTTTGGGTTTTGCAGACGAGAAGTAAACTCAGGGTGGAACTGTACACCGAGGAACCACGGATGGTCTTTGACCTCTACTGCTTCTATCAGTCCGTGAGACTCTCCTGTAATCTCCATACCCTTGGCTTCAAACTGCTCACGGTACGCAGGATTTGCCTCATAGCGGTGTCTGTGTCTTTCATAAATGACACTGGAGTCATAGGCTTTTCTAAGGTTGGAGTCCTCTTTCGTTTCACACTCATACTCGCCCAGTCTAAGTGTACCACCCATCGGTGATGTCATTGTACGCACCTGTCTTGAACCGCTGGCATCGATAAACTCATCGATCAGGTAGATGATAGGATCAGGGGTATTTTCATTGAACTCAACAGAGTTCGCCTCTTTAAGTCCCAGAACATTTCTGGCAAACTCAACCATGCTCAGCTGCATACCCAAACAGATACCAAGGAATGGGATGTTGTTCTCTCTTGCATACTGGATAGAGAGAATTTTTCCCTCTACCCCACGTTCACCGAAACCGCCGGCAACCAGTACACCGTCCACATCATTCAGGAACTTTGCAGCCCCCTCTTCCTCTACTTTTTCCGAATCGACCCATTTAATGTTCACACGGCTGTCAAGATGGGCACCGGCATGTACCAGCGCTTCTGTCAGCGACTTGTAGGACTCTTTGAGATCAAGGTACTTTCCGACAAATGCAATTTTGACTTCATCCTGAGGCATAATGATCTTGTGAACCAGATCGGTCCACTCATCCATCTTTGGCTGACAATCTTCCAGTTCAAGCTGTTTGCAGATAGGTGTCAAAATATCCTGTCTTAGGAAATTGAGCGGTACCTGATAGATGGTCGCGGCATCTTCTGCAACAATGACAGACTCTTCATCCACATCACAGCTGTAGGCGATCTTTCGTTTTATCTCGCTGCTGACAGGCACTTCTGCACGCAGTACCAGCATATGCGGTGCAATACCGATACGGCGAAGCTCCTGTACAGAGTGCTGTGTCGGTTTGGTTTTCAACTCACCCGCAGCTTTAATATAGGGCAGCAGTGTGACATGCACATTCATTACCCTGTTTTTGCCAAGTTCATGTTTCATTTGACGAATGGTTTCAAGAAACGGCAGTCCTTCGATATCACCTGTTGTACCGCCAAGCTCTACAATCAGAATATCCTTGCCCTCACCTGCACGGACAATACGTTCTTTGATCTCGTTGACAATATGCGGTACGACCTGAATGGTCTTGCCAAGATACTTCCCTTTTCTTTCGTTTTCAATAACAGTTTTATAGACCTGCCCGGTTGTAAAGTTGTTGTTTTGTGTCAGGGATGTATCGAGAAACCGTTCATAGTGTCCAAGGTCAAGGTCAGTTTCCGCGCCGTCTTTGGTAACAAAAACCTCCCCATGTTCAAGGGGTGACATGGTTCCAGGGTCGACATTGATATAGGGGTCGAGTTTCAAGACACCTACCCTCTCTCCCGTATGTTTAAGCAGTGTACCGATACTTGCAGCGGTAATACCTTTTCCGAGGGAACTGAGTACCCCTCCTGTAACAAAAATATATTTTGTCATGCTTTCATTCATTGTTATACTGTCCTCTTTTTATGAACTATGCCACGATCGGCATAATGATCGTGATAAAATTTTCGTCTTTGACGATAAATGGCAATGTAGATTCGTTAAATTCCATAAGGAATTCATTTTTTTCAATCTGAGAGATAAAATCGAGAATATATCTGCTGTTGAAAGAGATTTCAAATTTTTCAGAGAGTCCTGTAGAGAGTTCTATCTCTGTTTTTGCTTCGACATTGTCTGCACTGAGTGAATTGAAGATGATAACATCACTCAAAAGTGTCATTTTGATCTCCTGTGAAATGGTTGTGATCATTTTGATCGCATCCACCATCTCTTTTTTAGGAAGCGTAACACTGTGTTTGACACTTGAGGGGATGATTCTCTGATAGTCAGGGAATTTCCCGTTGATAAGCCGTGTAAAGAAGAAGTAGTTCTCATTGGCAATAATAAGATTGGTTTCATCAAAATAGATATCGATCTGGTCAAGGAAGAGTTTCTGGATTTCAAGAATCGCTTTTTTGGGAACGATCAGAGAAAGTGCTTCAGTGTTGGATCCGGGAATGGTAGCAATGGCAAGTCTGCGTGTATCGGTACCTACCAGATCTGTAGCATCCGTTTTGATATTGATCAAAGCACCGTTAAGTTCAAATTTCGGATTGTTGGTGTCAATAGCAGGTGATATTTTTTTAAGGTTTTGAATAAGGCTTAGAGAGTCCAGTGAAATTTTTGGTTTGTCTTCGGAATTTGGGAAGAGTGGATATCCGGAAGGGTCGAAAACGGGCAGTTTGAATTTGGAATGTTTCTGTTTGATAATCAGTGTATCGTTAAGCAGTTCGAGTACGATCTCATCATCTTTGAGAATGCGGATGATATCGAGAAGTTTTTTTCCGTTTGCAGTAAAGCTTCCTTCCGATTCAATCAGTATATGGTCTGTTGTAATACTAAGACCGATTTCATTGTCCGTTGCTTTGATGATACACTTCTCTCCCTGGGATTGAAAAAGAATATGGGAAGTGATCTGACTGGCATCTTTCTTTTCGAGAAACGGCTGCAGATTGATAAGTATCGATTCGATAATCTGTTTTTGTGCTCTGATCTTCATTGACTCTCCTTATTTTTTATAAAATTAGTATCTAGCAGTAGTTTGGCATGAAAATGTGAAAAAACGCTCCAATGCCCTTTGGAACGTGATTTCTACCGTTTTGATACTTCCTGGGAAGTTCACCTTTATTCACTTGTATAATTATATCTTTTTTTTATTCAAGTTTTTAGTGGTACTCCTTTTGCTTTATTCACTTTGTTGGGTATCGGTATGAATTTTGTTTGAGAGCTCTTCAAGCAGCACTTTGAAATTTTCGTCATTTTCGATGATCTCATTGATCTTTTTCATGGCATGGGAGATTGCCGTATGGTCTTTCATGCCAAAATAGAGTGCAATCTGAGGCATGGAGTTTGGTGTGAGGTTTCTGGCAAGATAGATGGCTGTGCGTCTTGCATTGACCACGTTTTTGGTACGCTTTTTCGATTTGATATCGCTGGGTTTGACATTGAGTTCTCTTGAGACGATCTTGACGATATCATCGATGGTAATGTGCTCTTTTTTCTCTTTGAGCTGGTCTTTGATGGCGTTTTGTGCAAAATCGAGGGTAATCTCCTGATTGAGCATGGAACTCATGGCATTGAGACGGATGAGGGCACTTTCGATCTCACGGATATTGTCTCCCATATGGGTTGCGATGAACTGGATGATCTCCTGATCGAGACGGATACCGTCAAGTTCGCATTTTTTCTGGATGATGGCGATTTTGGTTTCAAGACCCGGAGGCTGGATGTCTGCCATGAGTCCCCACTCAAAGCGGGTACGCAGTCTGTCTACCAGTCCGGCGATCTTTTTGGGAGGTCTGTCGGCTGTCATGACGATCTGTTTGTTGGCATTGTGCAGTTCGTTGAAGGTGTGAAAAAACTCCTCCTGTGTCTGCTCTTTTCTGCTGAGAAACTGGATATCGTCTATCAAAAGAAGGTCACACTCCCTGAACTTGTCTCTGAAGCGGTCCATGGTCTGTGAACGCAGGTGTGAAGTGAATGAGTTCATGAACTGCTCGAGTGTGGTATAGATAACGGTATCTCCCATCTCGATGCGGTAGTTTCCAATGGCCTGAAGGAGGTGTGTCTTTCCAAGCCCGACACCGCCATAGATAAAGAGGGGATTGTACTGTTTTCCCGGTTTTTCGGCGACTGATTTGGCAGTAGTGTAGGCAAACTGGTTGGAGTCACCGACAATAAAACTTTCAAAGGTCAAAGAGGGGTTGAGGTGGGTACTTTTTGTATGGCTCTTTTCCGCAGTCACTTTCGGTGCTGCCGCTACCGGAGTATTTTTTACCTTTCCTACGCGTATCTCTATTTTTGGTTTGACCTCATTTTGAAGTTCGAACAGGTGGGCTATTTTGTCGGCATACTTTGTTTTGACCCATTTTGCCACAAGCATATTGGGGGCATTGAAGTAGGCGATATTGCTTCGGGAGTTTTTGGTATCGTAGACCAGTTTTTTGATATAGCGTTCATATTCTGTCTGGGAGATCTCTTTTTTCAGTTCGAAAAGTACTTTCTGTCCGATGTTCATACACAGCCCCGGTTAAGATTTTCACATATATTTACAGGCATAAAACATAATGTGAATAACTTGTGCAATTTTAGCCAAGTTAAGCTAAAATACGGCTACTAAGAGATAGTGAACTTTTTTATTCACTATGTGAACAAAGGTGTGAATGAATATTTTAGGAATAGACCCCGGAAGCCGTAATCTCGGCTATTGTATTCTCCATTGGGACGGGAAAAGTGTTTCACTGGTAGAAGCCGGTTTGCTTAAGATCAAAACCAAAGAGCTTCAGGAGCAGATCGTAGAGCTTGTGGAGGGGATAGATGTGATTTTAAAGTCCCATACGGTGGATGAGGTGGCTATTGAAGATATCTTCTACGCCTACAATCCCAAAACGGTACTGAAGCTGGCACAGTTTCGCGGAGCGCTCTCTTTGAAGATTTTGCAGGAGATTGGGTATTTTTACGAATACACCCCGCTTCAGGTGAAAAAAGCGGTAACGGGGAACGGCAAGGCGGCAAAGGAACAGGTGGCTTTTATGGTTAAAAGGCTTTTGAAGATCAAAAAGGAGATCAAACCGCTCGATATTACCGATGCGATGGCGATTGCCCTGACCCACCTGCAGCGTGTGAAAATGAGAAAGGGATAACTTTACATCATTATTAATGGAGGTTTCACTCGATGGCGACAAAGGAGTGCCCAACCCCTGAAAGGGGCGCTTGCGTTCACGACTGCCAGAGCTATTGAGTGAAACCGGAACTTAATTACTCAGAGGTTTACGGTTTGCTTTCTGTTTTTTGATGGTAATAAAGCGTTTTTTGGGTACGGTAAAGGTCTCTTTTCTGTTGCCGGCAGTCGACTCTTCGATGATCTTGTCATAAAGATAGATATCGTGTTTGAAGTATGCCAGTCCGTTCTCTTCATAGACGGTAAAGTAGACAATGTGTACCGGAATGGGTTTTCTTAGACGGATGGTGGTCGGTTTGTCCGTTGCAATGATCTCTTCAATCTTCTCTCTGCTGTAGTGTCTGCGTGCGTGACGAAGTACCATATCGGCAAGATCGAAAGGGTGTTCAACACGCATACATCCTGAGGAGTAGACCTTGTATCGGCGGTCAAGCAGGCTTTTGTTGTCGGTATCGTGCAGATAGACGGCATATTTGTTGGGGAACATAAACTTGATGCGTCCAAGGGCATTGCTGTCACCTGGGAACTGTACAAAACGCCACGGCACCTTTTTCTCACTCTGTTCATAAGGATCAAGATCTGCCTGGGTGATCTCCACCTCTTTGTTGCCTCTGAAGACATGAATATTGTGTTCTGTAAGATAGTCTGGATTTTCCCTCAGTACGTGAATAAGGTCGCGTTTGATGAGATTGTCGGGAATGGTCCATGTCGGATTGATGACCACATACTCCATTTTGTCATCGAAGATAGGGGTTGGTCTGTCGATACGCCCGACCACGACACCTTTTTTCATCACCATCTCTCCGCCAATATAGTAGCGCAGATTGAAATCGGGGACATTTACTTCAATATATTCATCTTCAAAATGTTTTGGGTAGAGTTTCGTTTTGTCAAGGTTGGTGATGATCGCCTGGATATTTTTGCTCGCAGGCTGGTTGAGATACCATGTCATGGTCTTGTCCACCTCTCCGGTCACTTTCAGCAGATAGCGTTTCTGGTAGGTGATGACAGCCCGGCGCAGTGTTTCGTCAAAACGTTTGTCTATAGGGGCACTTTTTGGGTAGTCTCCTGATATCTGAAGCCGTTTTTTAACCTCACGTACCCTTGCACTGTAGTCTCCCGGTTTCAAAGGGGTATTGCTGTAGGGGATCTTTGGAAATCTCTCCATACGTTCATGGTTTTTGAGCAGGGCAATCAGTTTTCGGTAGCGTCTCTCAAGAGGGATCAGTGAATTCAGATAGCTTTTGATATTTCCCTCTTTGACAGCATTTGCCATCGGTTTGAGAGGAGGGAAGGGTTTTTGGTGCATCTCCCATGTCGCCTGAATGTCATTGCTCTCTTTGAGTGCTTTGAATTTCTTTTGAACCAGTGCCCAGTCGACATCCCCCTGAACGATGAAACGTACGAGTCTGACATAGGAGTTTGTCAGCAGCAGATCGAGTCTTGCATAGACAGGTGCTCTTTTCTCGACAGGGATGGTGTTATTGTCAAGATAGTAGAGCAGTTTTTTGATCGATTTCTGATCAAAGGGTTTGCGTTTGTAGTTGTAGAGCGGATCTTCCAGTGCCTGTATCAGGGCACTCATTTTTTCTCTGTTTTGTGCACCGATCCAGAGCGGTGTGTTGCCGTTGAGTCTGTATATCTCTTTGACAATCGGGGCATTTTTGCCTTTGAGTTTTGTCTGCATCGCCTGTTTGAGGTCGGCGGTAATGCTCTCCATGGTCAGGGGCTGTGCCCAAAGCGTCTGTTGCAGCAGAAGCAGAAATAGAAAAAGTTTTAATGTACGCAAAAGTGACTGTCCTTATAGGGTTTTGTACTGTTTGTCGATCAGCTGCAGATACTTTACAGGGGTAACTGTTTTCATCGCTTCGGCAAGCCAGCGTATCTGGAACCATGCTGCACCACTGTCTCGCAGGTCGAAGTAGTTTTTGAGACTGCGGATGTTGAACGTAACGACCATATCAACCTTCCAGTTGTCTGAGACAATATGTTTGAAGGCATCACCGACGTTGCGCTTTTTTTTGCCGCACTCCAGTGCTTCGTAGAGTGCCTGGGCGTTGTTTTTGTGCGCTTCAAGCAGCGGCAGGGAAGATTTGGCAACAGCATTGGTGATGAAGTCGGCATCTCTTTTATACTGAAAACGGAGTTTGTCGTAGATGGCACGGATCTCGATGGCAAGGTAGGCTTCATCGGCAATGACAAAAAGATCGAGTCCAAGCAGCTTTTCAAGGAAAAAGTCAAATCCCTCTGCTGCTTCAAGCGAAGCGACAAACGCATTGATAACTGAGGACATCGTATAGCGGGTAGAGCGTACCGATATTGCCTGAATGCGGTGGCGGGCATGCTCCTGCAATACCCCTCTGGAGGTACCGCGGATGAGGTAGCTGAGCGTAGCGTGTTCAATGATGGAGTGGTGGTGATGCACCCATGCAAGGTTGGCAAGCAGATCGGAGCGTTCAATGGCATTGATCGCATCGGTATCGAGCTGCTTTGGAGCAGCTTTGATGCACGCGTTTTCGGAGTTTTCGAAACTGTCGTAGCAGGTACGTGCGGCGATCTCGGCAACGCCCAGACCGCTCTCCTGCAGGAGGGTCACTTCCGGTTTGGTGTAGGTGATATGGTATTTTTCAACGGTTTCCATGATGATACTCCGACTGCTTCTATAGGATTTTGGGTACAATTATAGCAAAATAAAATAATCGAACCTTCTGAAAAACCTTCGTATTGGTCAGGCAGCTCTGGCAGTCGCAAACGCGAGCGCCCCTTTCAGGGGTTTGGTGCTCCTTTGTCGCCACCTGACCAATACGAATCGTATATTTTTTCGGAGGGATGAATTAAGGTAATCCATGCAACCCTATGAACGTTTCCACACTTTTGAAGATGATTTTCGCGACCCGTATGCCCGTGACCGTGACAGGGTGATCCACTGCAGTTCGTTTCGCAGACTGGAGTACAAGACACAGGTTTTCCTGAACCACGAGGGGGACTACTTCCGTACGCGTCTGACCCATTCACTGGAGGTAAGTCAGATCGCCAGAACGCTTTCGCGTCAGCTTGGATTGAATGAAACGCTTGCCGAGGTGATCGCCCTTTCGCATGATCTTGGACACACCCCTTTTGGGCATGTGGGCGGTGATGAACTCGACCGTCTGCTCAAGGCTGACGGGCATCTGCTTGGCTTTGAACACAACTTTCAGTCTTTCCGTGTCTTGACCAAACTGGAAAAACGCTACAAAGACTTTGACGGGCTTAACCTGACATTTGCGACCCTTGAAGGGGTGCTTAAACACTCCTATCCGTACCACAAACCGTTTCTGAATGATCTCGATGCCCGGTTTGCCCTGGACAAACACCCCAGTCTTGAAGCGATGGTGGTAGACCATGCCGACGAGATCGCATACACCTCCCACGATATCGATGACGGGATCAAATACGGGTTGATAGCGTTTGACGATCTGCTTCAGGAGCCTTTGTGCCAGCGTGTCGATGTGATGGTGCGTCAGGAGGGGGTAGAGCAGGGGGAACCGCTCTACCGCCACCGTTTTGTCGCCGGTATGATCAAACTGCTGGTAGAGGATTTCATCGCCTACTCCAAAGCCGGAGCAGGGGAGTATAGAAAAGAGCAGCCGATTTCAGCGACACTTGATGCTGATTTACCGCTTCCGGTCGGATTTTCCAAAGAGACGGCAACCCAGCTCAAGCGCTTGAAAAAACGGCTTTTCAAAACACTCTACACCCATGAGAAGATCGCCCGAAAGATGTATGCGGGCAAGCAGTGTATGAAGGGGCTCTACCGGGCGTTCAACGATGACCATGACCTGCTTCCAACCCACCAGAAAGCCCTTTTTGAAGTACGTTCCCCGCACCGGGTCATTGCCGACTATCTTGCTGCTATGACCGACCGTTATGCGATGAAAACCTACCATGAAATTTACGGATTATCCCTATAATAGTAACTTTTCGATATAATGCGCGAAAATTAGAGGGGCAAATGCCCTTGAAACGATAGGAATTTTCATGCAAAAAATCAAAAATATCGCTGTTATCGCACACGTCGACCACGGCAAGACCACACTCGTAGACGAACTGCTTCAGCAGTCGGGAACCTTTGCCGCGCACCAACAGGTGGATGAGCGTGTCATGGACAGCAATGATATCGAAAAAGAAAGAGGGATTACCATCCTCTCCAAAAACACCGCTATCACCTACGGTGACCACAAGATCAATATTATCGACACTCCGGGTCACGCCGACTTTGGTGGTGAGGTAGAGCGTGTTCTGAAGATGGTCGACGGCGTTCTGATGCTTGTTGATGCACAGGAAGGTGTTATGCCTCAGACAAAGTTCGTACTTAAAAAGGCGATTGAGCTTGGACTCGTACCGGTAGTGGTTATCAACAAGATCGACAAAGACGGTGCAGAGCCTGACCGTGTGCTTGACGAGATGTTTGACCTGCTTGTGGCACTCGATGCAAACGAGGAACAGCTTGAATTCCCGGTACTCTATGCTGCTGCGCGTGACGGGTATGCCAAGTGGAACCTTGAAGATGAGAACAAAGATATGACACCGCTCTTTGAAGCGATTTTGGAAAAGGTACCGTACCCGGAAGGATCACCGGAGAATGATACGCAGGCACAGGTCTTTACCCTCGACAGTGACAACTTTGTCGGACGTATCGGGATCACCCGTATCTTTAACGGCAAGATCAAAAAGGGTGATGAGTATATGCTTGTCAAAGCGAGCGGTGAGAAGAGCAAATCGCGTGTGAGCAAACTGATCGGATTTAAAGGGCTTGACCGTATCGAGATCGAAGAGGCCGAAGCGGGTGATATTGTCGCGATTGCAGGTTTCTCCGATATCGATGTTGGGGACTCCATCTGTGATCCTGCCAATCCGGTACCGCTTGATCCGATGCATGTTGAAGAGCCGACCCTCTCGGTTATCATGTCAGTCAATGACGGTCCTTTGGCGGGAACAGAAGGGAAGCATGTGACTTCCAACAAGATACGCGAGCGTCTCGAAAAAGAGATGGAGACCAACATCGCCATGCGTATGGAACCGATGGGAGATGCTTCTTTCAAAGTTTCCGGTCGTGGCGAGCTTCAGATCGGTATCTTGGCAGAGAATATGAGACGTGAAGGGTTCGAGTTCCTGCTGGCACGTCCCGAAGTGGTTGTCAAAGAGGAAAACGGTGTAAAGATGGAGCCGTTCGAACACCTTGTTGTCGATGTTCCCGAAGAGTTTCAGGGGGTTGCCATCGAGAAGCTTGGAAAGCGTAAAGCGGAGATGACAAGCCTTACCCCGATGCCGGACGGTACAGTGCGTATCGAGTTCGAGATCCCTGCACGAGGTCTCATCGGATTCCGTTCGGAGTTTTTGACCGATACCAAAGGGGAGGGGATCATGAACCACTCGTTCCTGGAGTACAGACCTTATACAGGTACAGTGGTAAGCCGAACACCGGGTGCACTGATCTCTATGGATGACGGAGAGGCGGTTGCCTTCTCTATCTTCAACCTTCAGGCGCGTGGAACGCTCTTTATCAAGCCGCAGGACAAGGTCTACAACGGTATGGTCATCGGTGAATCGGCACGTCCGGGAGACCTTGAAGTCAACCCGCTCAAAGGAAAACAGCTGACCAACATGCGTACTTCCGGTGCGGATGATGCCATTAAACTGGTACCGCCAAGAGAGATGTCTCTGGAGATTGCGATGGAGTGGATCGAAGATGATGAGCTTATCGAAGTGACTCCTGAGAGTATTCGTATCAGAAAAAAACACCTCGATCCGGCGATGCGAAAACGTGTACAGCGTGACAAGAAGAACGCCAAATAGGTTTTGGTTACTCTTTTTTATTAAATTTTAGATAAAATCACGCAATTTATAATGTAAAGGATTGTAGTGAAAGTTACAGTAAACAAAATGGATGATGCCAATGTAGCTGTTGGCGGTGAGATCGACAACGGTGTAATCGAAAGAAATATCGACAGACTTGCCAAAGAGGCAGGAAAGCAGATGAAAGTGGACGGCTTTAGAAAAGGGAAAGTGCCTCCGCATGTTGTGAAAAAACTGCATGGTGACAAACTGCGTCAGGATGCCGAGTCGGAAGCACTTAAAGCACTTGTCGATGCAGGTATCGCACAGGCAGAGGTAAACACTGCAGATATTCTCGGTGAGCCGATCTTCAAAAAATATGATAAGCAGGATGACAAGATCGAGGTAGAGCTTGAAATCTCTCTAAGACCGAATGTCAATGTAGAAGGCTATGAAAAGGCGATCCCCTCTTTTGAAAAACCTGAAGCGACCGATGAAGAGGTTGAAGCGAAGCTTGAAGAGGTTGCACAGCAGCAGGGAAGCCTTCAGAAGATCAAGCGTAAGCGTATGGTCAGAGACGGCGATACCGTACTGATCGACTTTGAAGGATTTATCGACGGTGAAGCGTTTGAGGGCGGAAAAGCGGAAAAGTTCAGTCTCAAGATTGGATCAGGGCAGTTCATTCCGGGATTTGAAGACCAGATCATCGGTATGAAGTATGATGAAGAGAAAGAGATCACTGTAACATTCCCTGAAAACTACGGTTCGAAAGATCTTGCAGGGAAAGAGGCAATGTTCAAAGTCAAGCTGCACGAAATTCAGGAGCAGGTACCTGCCGAACTGAATGACGAACTGGCACAGAAACTGCTCAATGATGAGAAAGCGACACTTGATGATCTGAAGGCAAGACTCAAAGAACAGGTAGTTAACGAGAAACTCTCCAAACTGTATAATGAAGAACTGAAGCCGAAACTGGTTGAGGCACTGGTTGAAACATTTGATTTTGCACTGCCGAACAATATTGTAGAGCAGGAGATCGATGCGAAGATCAATGCCAAAGCAAGAGAGATGAGTGAAGAGGAACTCAACGAATACAAAGAGAATCCCGAAAAAGTAGAAGCACTGCGCGAAGAGGTGAGAGAAGAGGCTGAAAACTCTGTCAAGGCAACTTTCATTGTTGATGCACTGGCAAAAGCCAAAGAAGTGACTGTGGATGATCAGGAAGTTTCACAGGCAATCTACTATGAAGCGCTGATGAGTGGACAGGATCCTCAGGCAGTGATCAAGTACTATCAGGAGAACAATCTGCTCCCGGCTGTGAAAATGGGAATGATCGAAGACAAACTCTTTGGCAAACTGCTTGGACTTGACGAAAAATAATTCTATACCGGAGCGCTTCGCCGCTTTGGTACTCCGTTAACTTTTTTAATGT
>JALVGO010000275.1 GCA_027029065.1 Sulfurovum sp. | reverse complement strand
TCTCATCTCCATGCACTACAGGATCGATAATAATCACATCCTCAATTTTTGTTCGTGTAAACTGCATTTTTTCTCCTTATTGGTCTTTATCTTCAAGTTTATCTATCTCTCTGGCAACATATTGTGAGACAATCGGGCTACCCTTATCATTAAGATGGGTACGGTCAGAAAAATATTTATCTCCAAGATGTAACGGCTGAATGCGGATCAGTCTTCCACCGTATGGTTTTATCATTTCGGTAACTTTGCTATCAAAATATGCCATGGCATCTCTGACCGATTTATGTTTGTCATACAACATTTGCCTGTAGGGTTGATGTACCACATAAAACTTTACATTGTGTTCTTTCGCTTTTTTTGCCATTCTGCCCACAGATCGAAATGATTCACCATGCATAATCCCAGGATGAGGAAGGTGCCATCGGTGATGAATAATATCTTTTCCGTAAATATGCAATGGTACACTGCCGCTTGAATCAAAAATTAATGATTCAAATGTATTGGTTCGCATATGGTCAGGAATCCATTTTTTCTCTCTTTCATAACAGAATGCCAGATTGCTACAGGCATGAAACACAAGTTTCAGATAAGCAAAAGGGTTCAACTCATGACGCATATATTTTACCAGCGTTTGGGGGTCATAGTCTTTAAACTTCCATGTATGCGGCATATCCGAGTACTGTACCGAATAGATAATCCTCTTTAAGTGAGGAAATGCATCCATCAGCGCCATGATCTGCTCTGCCTGAAGTGTGGTCGCTCCATATACAGAAAAATTCAATACTTTTTTGATCTTTTTTGACTCTTTTTCCATCACACTGCCAAGCAAATCATTCAAACCGATAGAAGATCCGATAATAAGTGTATCGACCTTATCCGGATCTATCTTTTCTCGGGTAAATTTTAGTTTGGCATCAAAAGATATATGGTCGGTAATCGGTATGGGGTAATTGGCATTAAAATAGGTAACATAGCCAACGGCAATAAACAAAATGAGAGTAAAAATGCCAAAGAGACGTTTAAGGTATATTTTTGAATTCACGGTACGTCTCCTTAAAAGTTAAAATAGATAAATTCACTTTTTCTATACAGAAAAAAGATTGAGAGAAAGAACAGTACTGTCAACGTCAAATACCATCCATTCGTTTTAAAACGCTCTTTAAGCTCCATTGAGTTTGGAAAAAAGAGTACTACTGCAAAACCGGCAAGCAACCAATAGCCTATCATCGGCTCTTTAAGAAACGGATAACTCCACTTTCCTGCAACTACTCCCCAACTCTTGACAATATCTGCAAAAGGCAACCCTCCCGGATAGACAAACTTCCCAAAGAACATTCCCTTCAACACCTTCAGAGCATCATGAAACGTATTGGCACGGAAAAAGACCCATGCGATATTGATAAAGTTAAAGGTAATGAACCATCCAAGGATCTTTGGCATCTTCATACCCATCTGCTGCCATAACCGGTGCAGTACCAATGCTCCGCCGTGCAGTGTTCCCCAAAAGACAAAGGTCCATCCTGCACCATGCCAGATACCGCCAAGCAGAAAGGTAACAAACAGGTTCAGGTAGGTGCGTATCTTCCCTTTGCGGTTTCCTCCCAAAGGAATGTAGAGATAGTCTTTCAAAAACCGTGAGAGGGTAATATGCCATCTTCTCCAGAAATCCTGAATACTGACTGCTTTATAGGGAGAATAGAAGTTGATCGGCAGTTTGATATTAAACAACAGTGCGGCACCGATCGCCATATCGGTATAACCGCTGAAGTCAAAGTAGAGCTGGAAGGTATAGGAGAGTGAAGTCACCCAGCCTTCAAGCATATTGAGTTCTTTGGCAACATCAAATCCCTGTGTTGCCCACTGGGCAAAGGTATCGGCAATGACAACTTTTTTAAACAGCCCCATAGAAAAAACGAACAGTCCAAGGGCAATATTGTAATAGTTCTTTACTTTATTCTTTGTTTTCGCAAACTGCGGCATCATCTCTGCATGATGGACGATAGGCCCTGCAATCAGTTGGGGGAAGAAGGTAACAAAGAGCGCATAGTTGAGAAAGTCATACTCTTTGGTCTCTTCTCTATAGCTGTCTACCAGATAGGATATCTGCTGGAAGGTATAGAAGCTGATCGCAAGCGGCAGTGCCAGGTGCAGCAGCGGGATATGTGTATCGAGTACTCTATTGACATTGATAATAAAAAAATCCATATATTTAAAATAGCCAAGCAGTCCGAGATTGAATGCAATACCTGCTGCCAAAAGTGTTTTGGCAGGGTATCTCCTGTGCTTGCTGCGGTGTGCAGCAAGTTCCCGCCCTACTGTATAGTTGACAAGCATCGATATCAGTATCAGCAGAAGATATTTGACATTCCACCAGGCATAGAAAAAAAG
>JALVGO010000274.1 GCA_027029065.1 Sulfurovum sp. | reverse complement strand
CTCAATAGTTCAATATCCATATGCCTAAGCAATCTTGTGTATTCTTTTAAAGGCTTTGATATTGATGATATGTGTAGCAACGTTCGCAATCCGTTCAAAAATACACTTATCTCTCGATGACCATGCTTCTTGATACGCTTCCCAAAAAGCTGCTCCTTCAATAGCCCGATTACCATGACCAGAAAGTAACAAAACATCAATACGTATATCAGCATCTCTAAACGGGCTACTGAAGTAATATGGGTACGCTTTATCTCAAAGCCATTCGTGTTCATATTGAAAAAACCACGCTCTATCATCCAACGCCTACAATACTTCTTTAACAATCTCCTGGCTGAACTCTTCGTGTCCAACGTCACCAATGCCAAACATTCATCTCTACGACCCTTCGCAGGTCCCAATCGGTGTACTATCAACCGCCAACCATCTACTTTAACATCCTTGCTCTCTCCTACACTAAGACCTGTATATATCTCCTCCACACTCCTACCATCCGGCAACCTATAATCCCTACGAACTCGTAATAAGTACCCTAAATTATGGACTGATAAAAACTCCTCCCATCTCTCTCCTACAAATTCCCTGTCCCCCATTATCGTCACCTCTAAACGGCCCTCTCTGATCAATGGCCGCAAATACCATAAAACATCCTCTAACAACTCCCTCCGCTCTGTTTGACCTGAATTGCCCCTGCTGCCTAAATCTATTACCTTGACTGGAAAACTTACCCCCCTAGATGGATCATTTAAAAACAAATACAAACAGTTATGGACCACTCTTCCCCAATGCCATTCGTTCCTATCTATTAATAACTCTATCCGATATTTCCCACTAACATGACCTAAAATCTCGTCCAAATACTCCTCCAAACAAAACAAACCTATCCCAGTAAGATTCATCTCCTTAGAAAAAAATCGCTGTATCCTCCTATAGTTAGAACCAGATTTTACCCCTGTATCCATCCGGTGGGCTATCTCCTGGAAATTGGTGGTACGATATTTTAAAGCTGTGCCCATGAAATGTTTTAGAAAACCTTGGTTGTAAGTTGTAAACTTATCCTCGTACTGATGTATCTTATTAATGAGCCTGCAATAATTATCATTTATTCATTATGTTTGAATCTATTGCTCTACTCATTATTCCAAAACCTCCCTTTCGTTGCACTTTTTAAAAGCCATTTTTCCCCAATAATAATAACACGTTATCTTGGTGTCGTGTAGTATGTATGATTTTAAATCGACCTTATGCATGACAACCCTCCCCTCTTCTTCTTGAAATGTCCAAAAGAGACTGTCAGCAATTCCCATTTACAAAGCTTGTATAGCTTCTCCAAGGGATATTACATGAAAATCCCCATAATCCTGGCCCATTAGTTAAGCCAAGTTCTTATCCCAATACGCAATAATTACAAGAAATTATCTTCAGGAAGATAAAAAACTTACATTTTGTCCCCAACTTCACCGTAACTCTCCTTGCGAAGAGCAGTTGAAGAAGGGGGGCAGAGATTTTTTCAGCCCTTTTTCAAAAAACTCCTAACTACACCGTAACCATTGGGCAAACAAAAGAAAATGCGAGGGAGGTTAATCATGGTTGGCTATTTAAGCAATTATTACAAAAACTTTTCTGAATGTCAACAGCGTCTTCTTGCCATGAGCACAATGCCCCTTTTGGATGGCTTCTATGTGTCTATGCTCGGCTCCGGCCAGTTGGACAATGTCTGGAACGCTATCCAATTTGGCTGTGTGGCCTTTAGCGGCGGGGCTTGTATTTCTGCACTCGCTGAAGACAAGGCCCACTGGCGTTCAAAGCTTGCATTCGCATTCTTTGTCTATGTGCTCGTTGACATTGGCGCAACGCTTATGGCCCTTTTTAAGCCCCAGATGGAGGCCTTCTTTCCAAGCGAGCTACATTACCTTACGGCAAGTTTTCTGATTGCCCTTGCCTTTGCCATCTCCAACTGGAGGCTTCCATTAAGGCTTGACAAGCTTTTCAATTGCAAGGGGACCATTGGAGCCATCGGTGCCTTTTTGCTTCTCTGTCTGGTCTCAAATATTCAGGCAGTGCTCCTGGCACCTTTTCAAATACAGTGGAACACTATCATCAATGTCAACATTGCGTGTGCAGCCGCTTTTTTCTTAACCACCACTGGCATTGCGCTGGGGGCTTTGATTGACAATGTTTCTAACTTTGACATGAAGCCGTTTCATTGGGGGCAGTCTGTCTCCCTTCTTCTCATCGTGTTGAGCATCCTTGGAATTCCAGTAAACAGTGCCATCACCCTCGCCCCAATCATAGCAGGGCTTTGGGCCGGGGCTGTGAAGGCATACTTCGATTCAAGAATGCCTTATGACGCAACTTAACGGAACTAATGTAGGGCTTATGAGCATAAAAAGAAGATTGGCTGCTGCCC
>JALVGO010000273.1 GCA_027029065.1 Sulfurovum sp. | reverse complement strand
CCGTTGGCAGAATATTTGGTCACAGTCATGCAAACTCCTTCAAGATCGCCTCTTTTGCTTTTTCGTATTCTACCCTAAGTTGGGTTTGGTCTTTGCTGTTATCAATGACATAATCTGCCATATAGCGCTTCTCCTCAATGTCTATCTGCGCAGCAAGCCGCTCCAGTACCGCCTCTCGCTCAAGCCCGTCACGCTGCATACATCTTGCTATCTGAAGAGATTGCGGCGCATAAACTACCAGTGTACGGGCAATGGGGTAGCGTTTGCCTTCAAAAAAGAGTGGTATGTCCACAATGTAGGGTCTGCCTTTGGCGTCTTCCCTCCGAGCCTGTTCTGCTATACGCTCATAGATCAGCGGATGCAGCAGCGCTTCGAGCCTTCTGCGCTCTCTTGGCTCGGCAAAGACAATCGCCCCAAGCCGCTTTCTGTCCACCATGTCATCATGCACAACCTCATCACCAAACATCTGTGCAACCGTTTGAGCCTGCTCATCCAGCATATCATGGGCGATCTTGTCCGCATCGATAACAACAAAACCATCCTCTTCAAACATCTTGGCGACCGAACTTTTCCCCGTGGCAATACCGCCTGTCAGTGCCACCGCATACCTAAACGCCATCGTTACCACCTTTTATATGATTGCAACTGCATCTTGTCGTAGTGGTAGACATCGTCTCTAAACTGGAGTTTCCCATCATAGTCCACCCACGCCGTCAAGTAGATGATATCTACAGGTACTTTCTCTTTAAGGCGCAGATAGACATTTTTTTTGCCCTTCAAAATCTCCTGCGATTTTTCAAAATCGACACTCTTTTCAAAAGAGGCAAATGTCCTAAGCAGCTCTCTTGGCTTCTCCAGCCGTACACATCCGTGGCTGAAAGCGCGTTTGGGTCGTTTAAACAGCGGTTTGGTCGGTGTGTCATGCATGTACACCGAAAAACGGTTCGGGAAGAGGAACTTCACTTTTCCCAAAGCGTTTTTGTAGCCCGGCACCTGTGCAAACCGGTACGGCACCGTTTTGGAGTAGCGGTACTGCGACCAGTCTACCGATGCTGGGTCTACCTTGTGTGCATCTTTCCCCCATCCGGCATAGATCTCCATGCCCTGTTTCTCCAGTGCATACGGATTGCGCAGGAGTTTTGGGATCATCTCTTTCTGGATAATGCTTTTGGGGATGTTCCAGTAGGGGTTAAGCACGATCATCTCGACCTCATCAGAGAAGATAGAGGTTGGGTGGTTCGGTTTGCCGGTGATCACCTTCATCGTTTTGATCAGCTTTCCATCCTGTTCAAAATAGAGTCTGAAAAACGGAATATTGATAATAATATGTCTGTGCGGCTGTCGAGGATTGAACCATTTGATACGGTCAAGGTTCAGACGCAGTGTGGTGATCCGCTGAGAGACCGGGATATTGAGCACTCTCAGTGTTGCCGGACCGATCACCCCGTCATCTTCCAGTCCGTTTCGGCGCTGAAAATGTTTGACTGCTTCCACAAGACAGCGGTCATAGCTGTCATCTTCACTGCTGTCACTGCATCCGACATAATCGCCTGTAACCCTTAGCCGTTCACGCAGCGCATAGACACCGCGGTCACGCATCCCCGGTTTTAGTGTCTTTCCAAGCGATACATGCTTCCATCCGCCGTTTTGCTGAAGCTTCAGGTAGTGTGCCAGCGCTCTTTGCAGCGCCCTGTAGTGGTAGGCGGTCGGTACCGCTTTTTGCAACATGGCATGCAGGTCTTTACCAAGCAGTGCCTTCTCGACCATACCGATGGCATCAACCTTGGGGCGGTGCAGTTCCCACTCTGTACTGACATCATTGACAATCAGGTTGGCAATACGCGCCCGAAAAGCTCCCCAGTTGATGCTACCAAAGTAGGCATAGTTGACATACGCCTCATAGAGCAGAGAGATACGAAACTCCATCTCCATGCGCTTCATGAAGTTCCCCTCTTCCCGATAGAGTGCCTGCGCCTCCTCATACAGCCCTCTGCTGTCACGGTAGATCCTGCTGGCAGGATCGAGGGTATCATCCTCCTGCATCGTACGGAACAGTCCCTTTGCAGCAGGGGAGAGACCCTTCTCATGCATCCATACGGGCAGGAAAAGTACCCGCTTGTAGAGCCGCTTTAGAAAACTTTTGGAGGGTTGGGACTTTAGAGAGTTGTAGATCACCTCTGTGGCATGCTCTTCATAGGCGAGTTTGTTCGCAAAAAGCAGTCCGCTCTGCAGTATCCATATCACCATCAGCACACCCAGCCAGGTATGCACCCCTTTGTGCCATCGCTGCATCATATCACCTTATCGTATGGGTTTGGCAACCCAAATCTCGAAATAGGATTCTTTGAATTTGTGTTATGCTCGTATTTACGGGGTTTGCAAAAAATTTGAGTCGCACCCGTAGGTTCGGCGATGATTTTATGTGAAGCCCGTGAATGCGATGATGATACAAAGTCATGCATTTCTATTTCGAGATTTGGGTGGTAATAATTATATCGTAACCTTATCGGAGAAATGCTAAAATGGATGTATGCATTTTACATTCGCTTCCCCCTGGTTTTTGCTGTTGCTGCTGCTGATACCCTGTTTTGTCTGGTGTCGTGACTACAGCAGACGCTTCTACTTTTCAAAAACAGCATGGGCGGGGACGGAGAACCCGATATTTGCTGCTGATACATGGCTGAAGATCATCGCTTTTTCGCTGATGGTCATCGCCCTTGCCGGACCGTTTGTTTACGACAGTGAGGGACACGCGACAAAGAAAGGGCGTGACCTTGTCCTTGCTATCGATGCGTCAGGCTCCATGGCACAAAGCGGATTTGATGCAAAAGAGCGGTTCAAGACCAAATATGAGACGACCCTTGCTCTGGCAAAAGCGTTCATTGGGCATCGATATGATGACAACATCGGCGCAGTGGTGTTCGGCACCTTTGCCTACACCGCTTCCCCTCTGACCTATGACCTTAAAGCCCTCTCCGATCTGTTGTCCATGACCAATGTAGGCATCGCAGGCGAGAGTACAGCCATTGGAGATGCCATCATGCAGGCTCTGCGCACCCTCTCCTTTGGAGAGGCGAAACAGAAGGTGACCATTCTCATCACAGACGGCTACCACAATGCAGGCAGCCACTCTCCCAAAGAGGCGGTCAAAAAGGCAAAAGAAGAGGGAGTCAAGATCTATACCATCGGTATCGGAAGCAAACGTGATTATGACAGCGGACTGCTGGAGACCATTGCCAAAGCAACCGGAGGGAAAAGCTACGGTGCCGTGAATGCTGAGGCACTCAAAGAGGTCTTCGCCGACATTGCAGCACTTGAGCCAAGTCCCATTCGCGGAGAGAATTACCTCAACAAACGCCTACTCATCTTTCTACCGCTGCTTGGGGCGATGCTGATCCTGCTTTGGCTGTTTTGGAGAGAGGAGGCATCAGCATGAGTCTGCTCTACCCTCAGCTGCTGTGGCTCTTTGTGCCGCTTGCAGTGCTTGGCTACTACCATAAACCGCTTGGTATGCACAGACGTATCCATTGGCTGATCCTCGCTCTTTTGCTGATGGCAATGGCAAGACCTCAAATGCAAAAAGGTATAGAGAAGGCACAGATACAGGCACGGGATATCATCATTGCACTCGATGTCTCCTACTCTATGCGTGCACAGGATATCAAGCCAGACCGCTACACCTTTGCCGTCAAGACTGTCGATGCGCTGCTTTCACATAATTCACATGATAATGTCATGCTCATTGCCTTTACCACCAATCCGCTGCTCCTCTCACCGCCTACAACAGATCATGCCATCGTCCGTACGGCACTGCATGCACTTGAGCGTGACAACATCCTGACCAAGGGTACCTCTTTGCAAAACCTCTTTGCCAAGATCGCCTCTATGCCGAAGATCAAAAGAGAACTGCTGCTTATCACCGACGGCGGAGAAGAGAGGAACCTGCACAAGCTCACCTCCGCACTCGAAAACACTCCGCTACATGTAAGCATCCTTGCCATGGGTACCCAAAAAGGAGCGACCATTCCAAAGGCTGACGGCAGCAAACTGACAGACAAACACGGACACCTTGTCATCTCACGTATCAACCCGATGCTTAAACAACTTAGTCAGGCAGTAGGCAGCAACTACATCAAACCACAAAGTTCTCCGGAAGCAACCGCGGAAGCGATTGAGAAAGCATTTGCCTCTTTGGAGGATGTTTCACATACCATCGCCAAGAAACGCTACAGCCATACCGAACTCTACCCGATACCGCTGCTGCTGGCACTGCTGCTTTTTTTCATAGCACATACGCGGACTTCAAAATATCTGATACTGCTCTTTGGGCTTCTGGGCACCTCCGCACAGGCATCACCACTTGAGCTTTACTATCTTAAAACTGCCTACAACGCCTACAACGAAGGGGACTACAATAGCAGTGCAACCCTGCTTGAAAAGCATACAAGCCCGTCACTTCAGCACCGTTACGCACTTGCCTCTGCCTATTACAAACAGGGGCGTTACGAAAAAGCGCTCAAACTCTACCGTTCCATTCAGACCCGTTCTGCATCAATGAAACAGAGGCTCTTCTACAATATCGGTAATGCCTATGTCCATCTCAAAGCGTACGATAAAGCCAAGATGTACTATACTAAAGCTTTACAGCTGGGGAGCGATGCTGATGCACTGCACAACCTGAAACTGGTCGTGCTGCTGCAGCAAAGCAATGAAACGACAAAGGGACGGTCGCTTCCAAAACCACAGGGAGGGAATCCGTCAGCCGCGGTGCAGATGAGTGAAAAAGACCAAAAGAGCCAAGAGAAACAGGAAAGTTCCGGTTCGGGTTCCGGTGGTGCAAACAGCAAACGAGCCCAAGAACAGGCGAAAAAAAAAGAACAGCTCCTTATGGACAACACACCACAAAAACAGCCGCTTGGCTCGAAGGTATATGAACTGATCAATAAAGGATACATCCGTGAAACACAGCCTTGGTAAGCGCTTTTGCAGCCTTGTTCTGCTGCTGTTGTTGAGTGCTGTGCTCTCTGCGGAGGACTTTAGTGTCCATATAGAGACCGATAACCATACCCCCTATGTCAAAGAGGCGGTACTGCTTTGGGTCGACTTCAACCAGACCAACCCTGTACCGGTACTGCTGTTTCAGTTCAAAGTATTGCCCTCCAAAGCCTACCGTATTCATCAGATCTATGCGCGCCATGACGACACACTGCACCACACCCACCACCATAACCTCTATGAGATCTACCCTCTGCGTGCGGGCGATATCAATATCACCTTCAGCCTTGTCAAACGTGTCACGAACGATGAGAAGGTACGCTACTTCGCCTCCGGAGACAGAGATGATTTCAAAAAACTCGATACCACAGACTACCCCGTCTCTCTTTCCCCTGTACAGCTGCATGTCAAATCTCTCCCCAAAGGCACACAGCTTGTGGGGGACTTCAAGCTTGACTACACCCTGAAAAAGAAACAGGCAGACGCCTACGAACCCATTCCCCTGAAAGTGACCATCACCGGGGACGGCTATCCGCCGGTACTCTCCCGTATCATCAAGCCAAACAAGGACTTTACCCTCTTTAGCGAAAAACCTGTCGCTCATATTCGTCATTCACAAAAGGGGACACACAGCACTCTCATCTACCCCATGGCAGTCTCGGCAGCACGCTCTTTCACCCTTCCTGAAACGGCACTGCAGGCATTCAATCCCAAAACAAAACGCAGCTACAAACTGACTATCCCTGCCGAGCCCATCACGATCACCCCGGTTGACAAATCAACCCTTGTTGACAAGGTTGACAACCCCAAACCGTTGACACTAAACTGGGCGTGGCTCTACACCCTGCTGGGGTATCTCAGTGCGTTTACTGCAGGATTTGCAACCGCATGGCTGATGAAACAGCGGCGCATAAAAACCCGTACGCAGCCCCATCCGCTCAAAACGAAGATAGATGCGTGCGCAGATGAAAAAGCCCTGCTGGCACTGCTCATGGCACAGGGAGACAAACGCTTTGAAAGTGTTATCGGAAAACTTGAAACAAGCCTTTACGGCAATCAAAAACAGACACTCAAATCCCTCAAACAGGAAGCAAAGGAGCAACTCTCATGACAACGACCATCACACAACTTAAAGCCGAACTCTCCAAGGCGGTCATCGGACAGGAAGCCATGATCGAGGGGCTGCTTATAGGACTGCTGTGCGAAGGGCATATTTTGGTAGAGGGGGTACCGGGTCTTGCCAAAACCACCACCATCAATGCCCTCTCCCGTGCCATCGGGCTGGATTTCAAGCGTATCCAGTTCACCCCCGACCTACTCCCTTCGGACATCATCGGCGCACAGATCTACAACCCCAAAGAGCACACCTTCAGCATCAAAAAGGGACCACTCTTTACCAACCTGCTGCTTGCAGACGAGATCAACCGTGCACCGGCAAAAGTACAGTCAGCCCTTTTGGAAGTCATGCAGGAGCAGCAGGTGACCATCGGAGATGAGACCTTCCCTCTGGAGCATCCGTTTCTGGTCATGGCAACCCAGAACCCCATTGAGCAGGAGGGGGTCTACGCCCTGCCCGAAGCACAGCTTGACCGTTTCATGATGAAACTGGTCGTCACCCACAACGATGAGGCACAGGAGCTTGAGATCATGCGCAAAGGAGCGACCAAAAGCTTTGGCGAAGTCAAGCAGGTACTCGACAAAGAGGCACTCTTTGCACTGCAACAGCAGCTTGAGACGATCCACATCGACCCCGAACTTGAACAGTACATCGTCAGCCTCGTCTCCGCCACACGCAACCCGAAGAAGTTCGGTCTGGAGAGTATTGCCGCTGAGATCATGTACGGTGTCAGCCCCCGTGCCTCCATCGACCTCTACAAAGCCGCCCGCGCCAAAGCCTTCCTGCGGGGCAACGACTACGTAAGCCCTGCTGATATCGGCTATGTCGTACATGATGTACTCCGCCACCGCATCGTACTCAGTTACGAAGCAAGAGCCAAAGGCAAGCAGAGTGATGAGATCATCACCAAGATCGTTGAAGCGGTGCCGGTTCCGTAGGAATTAGGAATTAGGAATTAGGAATTAGGAATTAGGAATTAGGAATT
>JALVGO010000272.1 GCA_027029065.1 Sulfurovum sp. | reverse complement strand
ACGAACCTGATGTGGTTTGCCATTGGGCGTGTGAGTACTACTACATCCATGTTGAAGAGAAGCTGGCAGAGGTGCAAAGGGAGGCTCCGCCGCAGAGTGATGACTACAGAGACTACCTTTGTGAGATCATTGAACTGCATACCGACAAGGTCATAGCCACCAATGCGTTATGTGGATCACTGGACTACAAGCAGCGTTTTTTGACGGTAGAGGCTGACGGGTTGCTGCGTTATGCCTATGTCGATCAAGAAACGCACAAGATCATCAAAAGCAAACCCTACGCTACCATTGTCACCAGAGGCTACGACCACAATGCCGTGCAGGATGCCAAGACGAAACTGTGGGGCTATACGGACAAGCAGGGCAAAGAGATCATCGCTTGCCAATACGATGACTACGCCCCTTTCAACTTTGGCTACGCCGTGGTGAGCAAAGAGGGGAAAGATATGGTGATTGACGAGAAGGGGCGTGTCATCATCGAACCTCATTATCTGAAAATAGTGCACGATGAAGATGGCTACTTTTTCGTCAAGGGTGACAAAGGCTGGGCACTTTTCAAAGAGGGAGAGCTACAAAGTGATTTTCTCGATGTGGAAGCCATATTCGATGAAGCGTTTGCGCGTAAACATCTGCCACGCTGGATGAGGGAAGAAGAGGAGATAGCCCATGCCGTCAAAGAGACCCTGGCACTAAGCGAAGAGGAAAAAGCCGCTTTTGTGCTCAAAAACCTCATGCGGGAACAGAAAAAAACACTGCACTCCCAACGCTACACACTGCCACTCAAAGAATATATTGCACTGTTTGACACTCTGAAATCCCAAAAAGATCTCGAGGAGGCTGGGCTGTGGTATCATCCGGTGAAAGTACGCAGCATACCTCTGCAATACAAAGATATCATCGAAGAGCAGGCGACATACACTATAGGCTGGTCGTACCCTTCAGGCGCATCGATGTTCGATATGTCTGTCGAACTTCCCGTGATGTTCAGTAAAAAGGACGGTACAGAGTTGACGCTTGGGATTGGTTTGGAGGATTTGGAGTTGGTTAGTACAACTTAACACCCTCTATTTCTTCTATCGTACTCATCGTGACTACATACACATACCAGGTATGCACTGTCAGTAGCGACATTCATCAAAATCCGATATTGTGTACTAGGAATCCGGATGGAGTATCTATCTTTATCTTTTTTTGCAAGTCATTTTTTTGTAGTGCAAAGATGTATGCCGAGGATCTTTCTCAAAGAGATCTAATGCATTTTCAATTTCAGCTTTAGAAAGAATATGTTTCGTGATCAGTTGCTTTTTAGTACGAAGGTACTGGGAGGTTTTGATGATCTCCATAGGTTTATGCTGATTTTTGTTTTTCTTGGAGTATACGGATTTCTAGTTGTCCCATTCTGTCCATATAGGTCACCAAAGAGGAGTGAAGTTTGTCTGCTTGAGTATAAAGATCATCAAATAGAGCATCTTTCTTTTTCAACTGTTCTAGTTTCTTTTTAAAGAGCTTGATGTTATCTATGGCATCAAGTGTCGTATCATAAAATTCATCTAGATCATCCACGGGGAGACTATGCATCTCATCCATTTCCAATGCCAATTTTTGCAACTCTATCTCTTGATCATGAAACTTGTTGAGGATAAGACGCATCATTTTTTCAAACAGCTTTCTAGGGGCTGTTTCCAGTGCTTCCTGGACGACATCGATGAAGTCAACATAATCAATAAAGCTTCTATCCATTCGCGCAGTCATCATTGTATCCTCACTGTTTTTTGTTTAATTATAGCATAAAATGAGGGGAGGCTAATTTTTGGAGCCGGCAGCCGGAAGTCAGGCTATGGGAAAAACAGGCGTATTGTCGATAGCAATAGAGATTGTTAATAGATGAATTAATTATGCTGGTAAGATGTTGGCAGTTTATACTCTCGTACGCATTCCCAACGAGGACGTTGGGAACGAGGGAAGAAAGTTTGTTTATTACTCCCCCAACGAATAAGCTGAATTTTTGAGAGAGCGAGACGAGGCGATATGTACGTGAAAAAATCTGCAGGACTACCCGTAGGTAATTCAAAGTTTTTTTTGCGTGCAGATCGTTTCGTATCGCTCTCCCCGAAGGGTGCTGCACTTTCGTCCATACTCGGCGTTAGATTTTTTCGAATTCGCTACGGCGAGTCCTTCAAAAATCTGCCTTGATTATGAACGAAATTGCAGCATCAAAAATTCAGCTTATTCGTTGGGGGAGTAATAATTCTACCACATCCCCCGTCACAATCGCGTCACATTGTCAAAAAATTTAAAAAAACTTTGTCTCGTTCCAGAGCTCCCGATGTGAAACATATACTATAAACTCCAATAAACTGCATAATCCAAAATAACACAGAAATACAATAAACGCTCCATACAATGTGCTCTAT
>JALVGO010000271.1 GCA_027029065.1 Sulfurovum sp. | reverse complement strand
GGCATGATGTCATGCTTCGCAATGGCAGCAACACTCAACTTCGGATCTGCACCGTTGTTAAGCAACACACCGCCACCGCTTAGTACCCGCTTGATCGTTTTGATGATCTCAAGATGACAAAGATGATAAGTACGTTCAAGCACATAATAAGGTCCTTCCCCAAGCTTATAGTAACGCAGTGATCCCGCCTGCTCTTCATCGTGTTCTACAACCAAAAAGACACCGGCAGGCAGTTTGGGGGAAAGGACATAATCACTCACCGGGCAACCGAGCGCTTTGGCTTTGTCAGCCAATATCGTACCGCCATGGAGCATATCGTCATCTTTCAGTTTAAGCAAGCCCTCCTGCGCAATACAGCCACCCAGTCCATTGGCGACAAGTACCTGTTCAATCTGTACTTTTGTCCCATCCGTGAAAGAGGTAACCATTTCCAAAGAGAGGTTTGACCTGCCACCCCAGTATTCCATCTCTTCTCTGGTTGGGTTTTCATTCAAAAACCCTTTGATGTTGACAAATGCTAGTGGTCTAAAGCCCATTGCCAGCGCCTCTTCATACAAAATAGCCTCAACGCCGGGCTGATCCCCTTCCGCTTCTGTCACCAGTCCCTTATCTACAAAGTAGGAACCTGTGGTCACATGAAACTCGGAATTCATCGTCACAACCGGTATGTCCTCTTTGATGATCCTGTCAATCGTCTCGGTTGCATAGATGGCATCTCCACTGCACTCTACAATCAGATCACATGTATCAAGCAGTACCTCTAGGTCATTGGTCAGCACTTCTGGGTTGACAAAATCACTGCGTTTACTCAGGTCACTTCGGGTCAATACCGCTTTCAGTTCATAGTCAGGATGCTGTAGCAGCAGTTTTGCCAAACCGTTGGCGATGAAACCTGAACCGATAATACCGATTTTGTAACGCTTTACCTCTTTGAAGTCCAGCAGCGAAATACAGGACTTGAGTGAATCTCTCCAGTAAGGAATATCAAGACCATAATCATGTTTTATTTTGTCTTTGTTCAAAACACTGTAGGAGGGTCGTTTGGCAGGTGTCGGATACTCATGGGTACTGATGGGGGTCACACGGCAGTCTACCTGTGCGATCTCAAAGATCGCCTGTGCAAAATCGTACCATGAACAGTTCCCTTCGTTGCTGTAGTGGTACGTTTTAACCTCATCACTCTCACTCTCTGATGCTATAATCGAAAGAATCGCTCTGGCGAGATCTCTTGCATAGGTCGGTGTACCGATCTGGTCACACACGACACGTATTTCATCCCGCTCACTGCCCACACGCAGCATCGTTTTAACAAAGTTATGACCCATGCTGCTGTAGATCCATGAGGTACGGATGATCATCGCACCTTTTGGTGCGATCTCCCTTATCGCTTCCTCTCCCTCAAGTTTTGACTTGGCATAGACTCCCTGCGGATTGACACTGTCCGTTTCACACAAAGGTGTATGGCTGGTACCGTCAAATACATAATCTGTCGATATATGTACCAGCTGTACGTCATACGCTTTGGCTACCTCTGCCAGATTTCGTACAGCATCACGGTTGATAAGGTATGCCAGCTCAACATCCTCCTCAGCTTTGTCAACGGCTGTATAGGCGGCACAGTTGATAATAGTATCGATACCGTTCTCTTGTACAAAACGCTCTACCGCTGCTTTATCTGTAATATCCAGTGTCTCTTTGTCAGTAAAAAAGTAGTGATCTGACTCTTCAAAACGGTCTTTGTTTGCAACCAATGAACGAAATTCACGTCCAAGCTGACCATTTGCACCGGTAATCAGAATATGTTTAGGCATAGAGATTCTCCCCATAGGTAAATAGATCCGCTTCTTTTAAAAGTGGCTGTTTTGTATCTTTTTCTGAGAGTTTCAGCATACTGCGTTCAAACGGCCACTCTATCCCTATTTCCGGATCATCAAAAGCGATTCCTCTGTCATTTTCCGGAGAGTAGTAATTATCTACTTTGTAGGCAAAAACCGTATCGTCCTCAAGTACGACAAATCCATGTGCAAAACCTCTTGGGACAAAGAGCTGCCGCTTATTCTCTCCACTGAGTTCAACAGCGACATACTCACCGAATGTCGGACTTCCTTTTCTGATATCGACTGCCACATCAAGCACTCTTCCTTTGATAACCCGTACAAGTTTGGTCTGTGCTGCAGGTGAAAGCTGATAGTGCAATCCCCGAAAAACACCTTTGGCGCTTTTCGATTCGTTATCCTGACAGAAATTGACTTTAAACCCAAGAAAACTCTCCAACCTGTCCTGTCGGAATGTCTCGACAAAATAGCCCCTCTCATCTCCATGCACTACAGGATCGATAATAATCACATCCTCAATTTTTGTTCGTGTAAACTGCATTTTTTCTCCTTATTGGTCTTTATCTTCAAGTTTATCTATCTCTCTGGCAACATATTGTGA
>JALVGO010000270.1 GCA_027029065.1 Sulfurovum sp. | reverse complement strand
ATCTTCGTCATCTACTTTTTGATATAGACAATAAAGTAGTCATGGTTTGCTTCATTGGTGAAGACTTCATGCCCTGCTTTTTGCATCGCCTCTATCAATGGCTCTGGCTTAAAGTCTGCTTCAATCGTAATGATTTCACCCTCATCAATGGCTTTGAGGGTCTTTTGCAGTTGAGCCAAAGGATTGCGTTGGGCATCCAGTATCTCATTGGCATTGAGCGTCTCTTTTGGCTCTTTGGTTATCCATGCGGGTGCCTCTATATCCTCATTTTCCGAAGAGACTTCTACTTCGAGTGGTATCTGTCCTACTGCTTTACGGAGCTGATTGAGTAGATCTACAGGATCCATCCCTCCTACAATAGCAGCCTGCTTGACACCTGCTATTTTTGCCAAAGTCCGTCTTAATACTGGGTTATTTAACTTTTTAAATTTTGGGTTAATTTGGATGAGAATCTCTTTCATCCCGTCATACTCATTTAAAAGATCTGCAATTTTGGTTTCAAGTGTAATCTCTTTCATTACATATCCTTTCTTTCCAAATAAGGAGTATATTACTCCTAGTTAAATATAATCCCCCTTATAAAGCAGTAAAAGTTATATTTTTTATTATTTGAAATTATAGTTGTTTCAGGATTTGATATGCATGATTATTTACTTTACACATTGACTGCTTTTGTGCTTTCTGTACTCTTTTCTATGGGTGGTACCGGTTCAGGTATTGCTCTGATCCCCATACTTCATTTTTTTGGATTGGAGTTTATTGTTGCCAAAGCAACAGGGCTCTTTGCCGGAGCTTCAACCACCATTACATCGAGTATCATGAATATCAAACGCAAAGTACTTGATTTCTCATTTGTCTGGCCTATTGCTCTTATGATGTTGATCTTCGCACCCATTGGGGCATACAGCAGTCAATTCATCAATGAAACAGTTATCAAATCTCTCTTTATATTACTGCTGTTTTACAGTGCGACAATGATGATCTTTGGAAAGAAAAAATCGATTGTACATACAAAAGGTAAGGCAATACTGTTTGCAGTAGGAGCACTTGTAGGTTTTTTGGCAGGATTGCTTGGGATTGGTGGCGGAAATATTTTAATGCCCTTGCTGATACTTCTTGGGTTTGACCCCAAAAAAGTAGCTGTTACGGTAAGCTCTGTCGTACCTTTTGCCGCATTAAGCTCTTTTTTCACCTATGCCAGCTATGTCAAACTTGACTGGATTCTGCTGCTTTGTGTAATGTTTGCTTCCATCGCAGGCGGATATATCGGAAACTATCTTATGCACTTTAGGCTCGATCAGAAAAAAACCAAAAAACTGATGGGTACTATCTTGTATATATTAGCATGTAAAATGCTCTATCAATTAAGCAGCTAAACACCCTGTGTGGTATCAAATACCCTGATATGCAGCCTGTCACTATAGTGAAAATTGTGCTTCATACAAAACTCAAAAACGGCTTTATCATTACGCCAAATCGTATCTCTGCTCTCCCCTACCGGCATACAATAGATATCGAGTTCAGGAAGTATTGCTCTGATTTCGTCAATTTCGTCAAATGCCGTTGTATTTACAAGCGCTTCATCGATCGTAAATTTTAAAAAAGACTCTTTGGTGTTTGCCTGAATATTTTTCAGTGCTTGTGGTTTGATACGTTTTTCTCTTGATTCACCGGAGTTTGCAAGCTTCAGAGAAAGGGCAAAGACACAGGCAGCGTAGGCAGGATAAGCTTCAAAGTCTATCTCTATTGTACCGTTTGTCTCAAAAGTAATACGGATGTCTTTTCCTACCAGCCATGAGATAACAGTATAAAAGATATCATCACTATAGTACATCAGTGGTTCCCCGCCGGTGATTACTATGTCCGGCAGATAACCAATCCTTGTAAACGCATCCTCAAGCTCGGCAATCAGTACATCAGGATCCTCCACCTTGATCCATGTTTTCGAAAAACTGCTGTCTACCGCAAAATAGGTATCACATCCATAACGCACTTCACCATCCACTTCATAGGCAGCACCAAATCCCGGGCAGGATAGATTACACCCTCCCGTTCTCAAAAAATAGGAAGGGGTACCTGCATATTTTCCCTCCCCTTGAATCGAAAAGAACTGCTCGGTTAGATAAAACAAAAGGAAGCCTTTTGTTTTTGAGTGAATAGTGAATAGTGCGCCCGAACGAAGTGACAAGTGCCCTTGGGGTAAAGAGTGAATAGTGTTGGTTTGCATTGCTCCGCAATGCATTTATATAAAAAAAGCTTTTTGCAAAAAAGCATACTATAATTCCTAATTCCTAATTCCTCATTCCTCATTCTCACCCTCCCGTTTCATAAAAAGCACGGCTTGAGACTTCCTGACCTTCTTCGAGTTCCCCTTCTATCCAGCGGTTCTCTTTGGGTTTGTCTTTAAGGACTTGGGCAAGTACCTCAGATGCGCTCTTGACATCACCTTTTT
>JALVGO010000269.1 GCA_027029065.1 Sulfurovum sp. | reverse complement strand
GATTGGGTGAATTGGCTGCGTAAAGTGTAAGTTCCCCCTCCTCGCTGCATGTCATTATGATAGGCATTACATATAGTTTCTAATCCAAAAGCCACAATATGTGGCAGCTGGATAATCAGTATACTTATTACTCCCCCAACGAATAAGCTGAATTTTTGATGCTGCAATTTCGTTCATAATCAAGGCAGATTTTTCTCGAAGAGAGTGCAAGCACAAAGAAGGACTTAGCCATTGAGGATTCGAAAAAATCTAACGCCGAGTATGGACGAAAGTGCAGCACCCTTCGGGGAGAGCGATACGAAACGATCTGCACGCAAAAAAAACTTTGAATTACCTACGGGTAGTCCTGCAGATTTTTTCACGTACATATCGCCTCGTCTCGCTCTCTCAAAAATTCAGCTTATTCGTTGGGGGAGTAATAAAAAAACTGTTTTTTAGAAAGCAGATGTAAAATTTGTTTTTACTCGATGTATCTAATGTGTAACTTTCCAAACAGTAGACGGAATAATCCTTCAAATTTCTATCTAACCTCAATTATCCTATAATAATACTACTACATTTGGGAGTATTCCATGAAAATCCTATTGATCAATACCAATCCGGTTGTGTCTCGTCTGGTCTCTTTGTGTGTACGTGAACCATCTATGGTGCTTGAAGAGGTTGCGCAGGTATCGGAAGCCAAAGCAGATACATATGATATCGTTTTTGTGGATGACGATGCCTACAATGATGAGGTATCCGCATTTCTTGGCTGGATAGCGAAAGCCGGAAAAGTTGTCTACTTTTCGGGACGGGAGAGTGGAGAGGAGATAGGTACGGTGTTCGATACGGTGATACACAAACCGTTTCTGCCTTCTCATGTGCAGCAGATTATCGAATCGGTGAAAGCAGAGGAGCCGGAGAACGAAGCGTTACCTGTTGATACCGAAGAAGCAGAAGTACCTGCAGCCCAGGAGGAGAGCCACTCCATATTTCCGCTTGCTGCAGTGCAGGAGAGTGTCTCTTCTGAGGAGGATGAAGAGGAAAATGGTGAGAAGACGTGTGACGAAGAAGCGCATGAAGAGAAGGACGAAGAGAATGGTGGGATTCAGGAGCCTGAGCCAAAGGTACTTGACAGCCAAGAGATAGAGCAGATCAAAGCGCTGCTTGAAGAGGAAGAAGAGGCAGTTTCTTTGCCAGAACCTGAGAATGAAGCGGAGTATGAGGCACGCAAGGTAGAGGTGATCACACAGAAGCTTGAAGCGGAGGGGCTGGAGATCGTTCCTGAAGAGGAGATCATCGCAGCTTTGGGAAAATCTGAAAAAAAAGCGAAAAAGAAAAAAAAGATGAAAAAGAAGCGTGCCAAAAAGCATGCCGAGGAGGTCTATACCTTTGAAGAGGCACTGCTTGCTGTCGTGGAGAATATGAAACCCAAAAAGATCAAAAAGCTGCTGAAAGATGCAGAGGTAACTATCAGCATACGGTTTAAGGATAAAAAATAGATGAGAACAGGACACAAAGGGGCGATACTGGTACTTTCCGGTCCGAGCGGAGCGGGAAAGAGTACGATCATTAACGCGGCATCGGATGAGATAGGGGAGTACTACTTCTCCATCTCGACCACAACCAGAGCGCCACGGGTTGGCGAAGTACACGGAAAAGATTACTTCTTTGTGACCAAAGAGGCGTTTGAAGAGGATATCAAAGCGGGAAATTTTCTTGAGTATGCGCAAGTGCATGGAAACTATTACGGTACATCACTCAAGCCTGTCAGAGAGGCTCTTGAGGAAGGCAAACTGGTCATTTTTGATATTGATGTGCAGGGGCATCGTCTGGTCAGAGCCAAAATGAACGATATTACGACATCAGCTTTCATTACACCGCCAACACTCAAAGAGCTGGAGAAACGGCTGCGTGAAAGGTGTACCGATACCGATGAGGTGATCACACGGCGCATAGAAAATGCCAAAGAGGAGATTCGTGCAGTGGGGGAATATGACTTTACGATCATCAACGACACCATAGCAGAGGCGGCCAGAGAATTTGTTATCGTGGCAAAAGCGGCCAGACTTAAACAGAGCCGGGAGGATGAGGAGGCATTTATCCGCTACTGGTTGGGATAATCGTTAAAACAGGGTTAAGTACCCTTAAACAAATTTGAGTATAATTATTCAAATTTTAACACTTCACCCGGGAACGGGTATAAAAGGATCTACTATGGGTATGCCAAGTATGCCAGAACTGCTGATCGTATTGGCGATCGTGGTACTGCTTTTCGGAGCAAAAAAGATTCCTGAACTTGCCAAAGGTATGGGCAAAGGGATCAAAGAGTTCAAAGGTGCCATGAAAGAGGGCGAAGAGGACGAAGTCAAAGAGATTGCGAAAAAAGAGGAGCCTGCGGTCGAGGCCAAGGCAGAAGAGAAGAAGAGCGAGAACGCATAAACGCGTTTTTGCCTGATTAAACGTACGATATTCTACAAGTGCACGACACTTTTTACTCCAATCTCCACATCAAATATTACGGAAACTGTCTATGAAACTGAAAGAAACGATCAACCATGCCATCCAGGATGCATTTCACAAAGCCGGGATCGATGCAACCCCCATCAGTGTGACTGAAGCGACCAAACCGGAGTTTGGGGACTATCAGTTCAACGGTGCGATGGCACTGGCAAAAAGCCTGAAAAAAAATCCAAGAGAGATCGCCCAGACGGTGGTAGAACACCTTGACCTTGGGGGCATCATCGCCAAAGCGGAGATTGCCGGTCCGGGATTTGTCAACCTCTGGCTCGATCCGAAGCAGGTCACCGCATCTTGTGAACAAGCTGTCCGGGATGAGAGGATAGGTGTGGCACAAAAAGCTGATCCCATTAAGGTTGTGGTAGACTACTCCGGACCGAACATGGCAAAACAGATGCATGTGGGGCACCTGCGTTCGACCATTATCGGAGATACACTCTCAAACCTGCTGACTTTCCTTGGTGATAAGGTGATACGCCAGAATCACATCGGTGACTGGGGTACGCAGTTTGGGATGCTGATTGCCTACCTTGAAGAGGTGGGAGAGGATGGCAATGCATCTTTGAAAGATTTGGAACAGTTCTACAAGGATGCCAAAGCACGCTTTGATGCCGATGCCTCTTTTGCCAACAAGGCAAGGGAGTATGTGGTCAAGATCCAAAGCGGCGATGCGCACTGTCTGACACTTTGGAAAAAATTCATCGATATCTCTCTGGGGCACTGTGAAGAGGTGTATGAGAAGCTGGGAGTCAATCTGACACGAGAGGATGTCCGTGCGGAGAGTTTTTACAACGATACCCTCGCCAAGATCATTACCGACCTTGACAAAGCGGGCATGCTCAAAGAGAGTGACGGGGCACAGTGTGTCTTCCTTGAGGGAGATGAGATCCCTGTTATCGTGCAAAAAAGCGATGGCGGATATCTCTATGCAACGACTGACCTTGCTGCACTCTACTACCGGGCGAATGTGCTTGGGGCAAAGCGTATCAGCTATGTGGTCGATGCCCGTCAGAGCGGACACTTCAAGCAGGTGTTCCGTGTGGCAAAAGAGGCGGGATTTGTGCCTGAAGATGTCAAACTGGAGCATGTGGCGTTCGGTACCATGATGGACAAGAGCGGAAAACCGTTCAAAACACGTGACGGCGGAACGGTCAAGCTGATCGACCTGCTCGATGAAGCGGTCGTGCGTGCTAAAGAGGCGATCACGGCAAAAGATAACTATACCCCTGAAGCACTGGAGAAGCTGGCACGCATCGTCGGTATCGGGGCGGTCAAGTATGCCGATTTGGCGATCAACCGTGAATCGAACTATATTTTCGACTGGGACAAAATGCTCTCCTTCGAGGGCAATACATCACTCTACATGCAGTATGCCTATGCGCGTATCCAGAGTATTTTCCGAAAATACGGCAAAGAGGTTTCCGGTACGGTTGTTATTACCGATGAACTCGAACACCGTCTTGCTGTGATGCTGCTGCGTTTTGAGGATATCCTTGACAAAGCAGCGGAGGATGCAGCGCCCAACCAGATCACAAGTTATCTCTATGATTTAGTAACACTCTTTATGCGCTTTTATGAACGCAATCCGATCCTGAAAGAGGGTGTAGATGAGCAGACCCGTATCTCACGTCTGCTGCTGGCTGATCTGACAGCGAAGACCATTAAGCAGGGCTTGGCTATACTTGGCATAGAGGTAGTTGACAAACTGTAGGCTGTTTTGGCTTTGGAGGTGATTGTATGAAAGCACTGCTGATTTTGGCGATCCTGCTAACCTTTGGCTTGATCTTTTTGCGCTATAGGCGTAACCGTAACGGCAGACAGCTGCTGGTTTCGCTTGGCAGTTTTATCCTTCTTATATCACTTGGGATCATGGGAAACATTACACGCCCGATCATCCCTCTTTTTCTGGCACATATCGTATTGATCGTCTTTGCGTGGCTTGGACTGCTCTACTATATGTTTCGGGGAAGGTATGTGTGGTGGTTGATCTTCTCTCCGGTTGCTACGATTGTACTTTTTATTGCCCTCTCATTGATAGAAGGATCACGCTATGAGGATGTTTGGGGGTCGCTGTTTTAAATTACTCCCCGAAGGGTGCAGCACTTTCGCCCATACTCGGCGTTAGATTTTTTCGAATTCGCTATGGCGAGTCCTTCAAAAATCTGCCTTGATTATGAACGAAATTGCAGCATCAAAAATTCAGATTATTCATTGGGGGAGTAATAACGTATATCTTGCAATGAGATTTGGCGCATAACAATTGGTGTTGTCAGGGGACAACACCCTACGATGATGGTTGTATTTATTGTTCAGATTGGTGCTGATTGGCGATGAGTTCACTCAAAAATGTTTCAAGGCTGTAGCGCTGGCGGTATTCCGGTATCATGATGTGTACCAGAATGTCCCCCAGATCCGCAACGATCCACTCATCGCTTGTATCGGCATGGAGAAATGTTTCTCCTTTGGGTTTGAGTGCCTCTTTGAGCTGGTCAAAAAGTGCCTGTGTATGTTTTGGGTTCAGTGAATTGGCAATGACCACACGGTCGGCGATATAGTCAGCGTTATCGAGGTTAAATACTTCTATCTCTTCTGCTTTTTTCTCATCGAGTACCGCTACGATCTGGTCGATTCTTTCATCAATGGTCATGTCTGGTTTCCTTTTAGTATCTTTTTGACTTCATTTTCAATGGTTGTGTCAACATGGCTGACATCTTTTTTACAGCGTATCTCTGAGGAGCTTACGGGCATATCCACTTCCAGTGTGACCCAGGAGCGCAGCATTTCGGTTTGCAGTGCAAACCCCGGACGCGTTGCTACCGCCCAAGTGATCTGGCTGTTGAGCCATGCAAAGTCATGCCACTGTGTCAATGTTGACAGGTTGTCAGCCCCAATGACAAGGTAGCGGACATCCCACGTCTGTTGAAAATGTCTGAGACTCTCTGCCGTGGCGACACTTCTGCCCTGTCGTATCTCAAAATCGCTGACAAGGACGCCGGGAATGTCGCCGAAAAGCTGTTGACACCATGCAAGCCGCTGCGAAGCATCAGCAAGGCAGGAGGATTTGAACGGATTGAGATAGGCAGGCAGTACGATCAGCGTATCGATATCCAGTGTGGAGAGTGCCGTCTGTACGATCTGCTGATGTCCGGTATGGGGCGGGTCGAAACTGCCCCCGAATATGGCGGCTTTGCGCCCCGGGCTATTAACCAAATGCTAACCTCATTTACTGTAAAATTACGCAATTTTAGCACAATAAAGGTTGAGTATGGCTGTAAAAGTAGCAATTAACGGATTAGGCAGAATCGGAAGATGTGTAGCGCGTATTATCGCCGACAGAGACGATATTGAACTGGTTGCGGTCAATGCCAGTGGTGCTCCGGAGATGATCGAGTACAATGTCAAATATGACTCCGTACACGGTACACGGAAAGATGCAAGGGTAAGCGACGGATACCTCTACCTTGGCAGTGACAAAGCAAAAATCCTCTCCGAACGTGATCCGGCAAAACTTAATTTTGCCGATTACGGTGCGGAGCTTGTGCTGGAGTGTACCGGTGCGTTCCTGACACAGGAGAGTGTTCAGCCCTATCTGGAGAACGGTATTAAAAAAGTGGTTTTCTCTGCACCGGCGAAAGATGATACCCCAACCTTTGTCATCGGTGCCAATGCCGACAGCTATGCAGGAGAGCCGATCGTTTCCAACGCCTCATGTACCACCAACGGACTGGCGCCTGTGGCAAAAGTGCTGGATGATGCATTCGGTATCGAGCATGGACTGATGACAACAATCCACTCCTACACCTCTTCTCAGCCTATTCTGGATGCCAAGCACAAAAAAGACCCACGCAAAGGACGTGCGGGCGCAGCCAACCTTGTCCCGACAAGTACCGGAGCGGCAAAAGCGATCTCCAAGGTTCTGCCAAATCTTGCCGGAAAACTCAATGGACAGGCTGTACGCGTACCGACGGCTGATGTCTCTATGGTTGATCTGACCGTGACACTGAAGCAGAGTGTGACCGAAGAGGTAGTCAAAGCGGCATTCAAGATGGCGGCAGAGGGAACCCACAAAGGAATTCTCGGTGTAGATGAAGAGTACCGTGTATCACAGGATTTCGTAGGCGAAGAGCTGAGTACCGTTGTACCGCTCGATACGATTCAGGTGATCGGAGAGAAGATGGTCAAGGTGCTCTCCTGGTATGATAACGAGTGGGGGTACTCTTGCCGTCTGGTAGATATGGCCGTACTGGTAAGCAAAAAGTAAAAAAGAGGATCAATGAGAACACTGAAAGATATCAATATCGACGGAAAAAGAGTATTTATTCGCTGTGACTTCAATGTCCCAAAAGATGAGTTTGGCAATATCACAGATGACAGACGTATCAGAGCCGCGCTTCAGACGATCCGCTACTGTATAGACCGCGACTGCAAGATTATTCTTGCTTCCCATTTTGAGCGTCCCGAACCGGGGAAATATGAGGAGAAGTATTCACTCAAGCCTGTCGCAAAGCGTTTGCATACACTGCTGAAGATCAAGAATGAACTCTATATGGCAGAGGATGTTGTCGGTCCTGATGCAAAAGAGAAAGCATCCAAACTGGGTGCAGGAGATATCTTGCTGCTTGAAAACCTGCGTTACGAGGCGGGAGAGACAGCCAATGATGATGCCTTTGCCAAAGAGCTGGCCTCATTTGCCGATGTGTATGTCAATGATGCCTTCGGTGCCTGCCACAGAAAGCATGCCTCTATCTATGCAATTGCAAAGTTTTTTGACAAGGAACACAAAGCAGCGGGCTTCCTGCTGAGCAAAGAGGTCAACTTCTTCTCCAAAGTGCTGGAGAATCCTGTCCGTCCGTTTGTAGCGGTAGTCGGTGGTTCAAAAGTCTCCGGAAAGCTTCAGGCACTGACAAAGCTGCTTGACAAGGTTGACAAGGTGATTATCGGCGGAGGTATGGCATTTACCTTCCTAAAAGCACAGGGGTATGAGATTGGGAAATCACTGGTAGAGGATGACTTGATTGAAGAGGCAAAACTGATTATGAAAAAAGCCCATGATACAGGGATCAAGTTCTACCTGCCTGTCGATTTTGTTGTTGCTCCAGAGTTCTCCGAAAACACAGCGGTCAAATATCTCCCTTCACAGGAGATACCACACGACTGGATGGGACTGGATACCGGTCCGGCATCTTCAAGACTCTTTAGAGAAGTGCTCAATGATGCACAGACGATCATCTGGAACGGACCGATGGGTGTGTATGAGATGGACAAGTTCTCCAAGGGAAGCATTATGATGTCACACCACATTGCCGAGACACACGCGACAACCATCGTTGGTGGAGGTGATACTGCCGATGTGGCACAGCGTGCAGGGGATGTCGATGAGATGACATTTGTCAGTACCGGCGGTGGTGCGAGCCTGAAACTGATAGAGGGTGAGAGACTTCCAGGGCTGGAAGCGCTTGAAATGGAATAGCCTGCCCGGCATCACATCTCCTGCTGCGGGGCATCCCGTACTATCTCTCTTTTAAAAAGGAACCATATGATCTTTGCAGCCAACTTTAAAATGAACCACACCCGTACCACGACCAAACGCTATATTGAAGTGCTGAATGAAAAACTGGCAACAAAAAAACCGGGGGATAGGGTCTATATCTTCCCTCCTGCAACAGCACTGGACAGATATGAGGGAGAGGCAACAATCGGTGCCCAAAACGCCTACCCTGCGAACAACGGTGCATATACCGGAGAGATCGGTCTTGAACAGCTTGAGGAGTTTGGTATCAAAACGATACTCATTGGACACAGTGAGCGGCGGGATATCCTGGGTGAGACACAGGAGAAGGTGGCTGAGAAGTTCGCTTTTTTCAAAGAGCAGGGGTTTGAGATCATCTACTGTATTGGTGAGAGTCTTTCGATCAGGGAGTCGGGGGATGCTGCTGTGATGTCCCATCTTCTTTCCCAGTTTGAAGGGATCGATCTGTCATATGACAAACTGATCGTTGCCTATGAGCCGATCTGGGCGATCGGTACAGGACGGTCGGCAACTGCGAAAGAGATAGAGACAACCCATGCCATGCTACGTACAAAAGTCTCCTCGCCACTGCTTTACGGCGGTTCTGTCAACCTTGACAATATTGGGGAGATTACTGCAATTGACAATGTTGACGGGGTATTGGTTGGTTCTGCATCACTTGATGCAGAGCGTTTTTCAACGATGATACTTTCCTGATTGGCAAATGGCTGTATTGTATATATTGAGCAATAAGCATTCTGCCCATCTGTAGGGTGCGTAATCACGCACCCTACACCTTAAAACAAAAAGATAAGAGTCTATTTGAAGAGATCTTCCAGCGCGCTTGTATCTGTGGTTTTTTCTGCTTCTGTGTGAGCTGTATTTTCAGGCTGTCTTTCCGTCACACCCTCTACTTCATTGAGTTCAATAGTATAGCCTGTCAGCATGGAGGCAAGACGAATATTGATACCGCTTTTGCCGATTGCCTTTGCTTTCTGGTCTCCGGTGATGTTGATAATTGCTTTTTTCTCTTCCGCATCGATTTTAATGCTCTGCGTGATGGCAGGAGAGAGTGCTCTTGTAATATAGATCTCCGGAATAGGGGAGTACTCGATACAGTCAATATTCTCTCCGTTGAGCTCTTCGCTGACCGCGTTGATACGTACCCCTTTGACACCGACAGCCGCACCGATAGGGTCTACATTCATCTGATCGGTTTTCAGTGCGATCTTTGCACGTTCTCCCGGAATACGTGCCGCACCGACGATCTCGACTACGCCGTCTGCAATCTCCGGTACTTCATTTGCCATAAGTGCTTCAAGAAACTTGGGTGAAGTACGTGTCAGTTCAAGAAAGAGTCCATACTGCGGATCGACACTGACATAGCGCAGAAGTGCCCTAATGGTATCGCCGCGTTTGAAGCTCTCACCTTTGATACGGTTTCTGCGTGTCAGGATCCCTTTAAGCTCACCGATCTCTACGTGTGTGTTGTCATCACTGTCAATACGGTTGACAGTACCAAGCATAACAGTGCCGACCTTTTCTCTGTACTTTTCAAAAAGATCCTGCTCAATACGGCGCTGTACATGGTACTCCAGCTCTCTGAAGAGGTTGGCTGATGCGGTTCTTCCATGCTCTTCGAGAATGAACTCCTCCTTGAGCTGGTCGCCGATTTCGATGGAGTCATCGAACTCTTTTGCCTCGCTCAGGCTGATGTAGCTGTCTGGTTCCTCTTCGAGCTTCTCATCGTCATCGGCAACGACTGTGATGACTTTGTTGATAGTATAGGTTTTGGTATCATTGTCAATAATGGCTTCAAAAGAGCTGCTTGGGCTTGTCAATTTCTTTGCTGTGTTGATAAGTGCCTCTTTAAATGCCTCTATCGCACTCTCTCTTGAAATGTTTTTTTCATGTGCAATCGCTTCAATAATGTCTAATATCTTTTCCACGTATTTTCCTTTGTAATTTTCAAAACTACCGCTACAAGAGGTAACATAACAGTGTTAAGAACGTCTGGGAGGGTCTGTTTTGGAAGTGCGAAATTATATCTAATCAAACCTTTACTGAAAATAAAGTATAATCAAACATTAAGTGTACCTAAGAAATATTTAAAGGAATTATAGATGAAATTGAAACTGGCTAGAACCACCCTTAAAGCGAAACCGAAAACGATTGACTTGAAAAAACTTGAAGAGGAACTAGCGAACAGATCTATATTCTATTTTGACAAGGACAACTCTCACAAAGAGCTTAAAGAGCTGATCGAGTACTTTGAAGAGAAGGGCTACTCTGTCTATATGAGAGAGGTTAAGTACGGACTGGATGACAATGAATATATCTATGAAGTGCATATCATTGCATAAGGCAGATGCGTAATGCACTGCTGCAGCTACACATTTTTCTTTCTACGCATCTCCTGCAATACTCCAAAACACATCAAATGAAACAGAGCCGATATCATGAGCAAAAAACTATTTATTGAAACCCTTGGCTGTGCGATGAACGTACGGGATACAGAACATATGATCGCCGAATTGAGTACGAAAGAGACGTATGAGCTTACAGAGCATATGGAGGAAGCGGATCTGATCATCATCAACACCTGCTCCGTACGTGAAAAACCGGTGGCAAAACTCTTTTCGGAAATAGGGGTGTTCAACAAAAAGAAAAAGCCCGGCGCAAAGATCGGTGTGGCAGGCTGTACGGCAAGCCATCTTGGCGAAGAGATCATCAAGCGTGCACCCTCTGTCGATTTTGTACTGGGTGCGAGAAATGTCTCCAAAATTACTGAAGTGGTCAATAAAAAACATGCCGTTGAAGTGAGCACAGACTACGATGAGAGTACCTACGCTTTTGGCGACTTCAGAAGCAATCCCTTCAAGGCAATGGTTAACATCTCCATCGGGTGTGACAAATCCTGTACTTTCTGTATCGTCCCGCATACCAGAGGTGACGAGATCTCCATTCCGAGTGATCTGTTGGTACAGGAGATCACCAAAGCAGTTGCTTCCGGTGCCAAAGAGGTGATGCTGCTGGGACAGAATGTCAACAACTACGGCAGACGTTTCGGGGCGACAGAAGAGAAGATTGACTTTACGGGACTGCTGCGTAAAATATCGCAGATAGAGGGACTTGAACGTATCCGCTTTACCTCTCCTCACCCGCTCCATATGGATGATGCATTTTTGGAGGAGTTTGCCTCCAATCCCAAGATATGCAAGCAGATACATGTGCCGCTTCAAAGCGGTTCAACCGAACTTTTGAAACGGATGAAACGGGGATATACCAAAGGGTGGTTCCTCAACCGCTGCGAAAAGATACGTACACTCTGCCCAGATGCAACCATTTCTACAGATATCATTGTCGGTTTCCCCGGAGAGAGTGATGCCGACTTTGAAGATACGATGGATGTCCTTGAAAAGGTACGCTTCGAGCAGCTCTTTTCATTTAAATACTCCCCCCGTCCGCATACAGAAGCGGCAGCATATGCTGATCAGGTAGATGATGCTGTGGCATCGGCACGTCTGACACGGTTGCAGAAACGCCATACAGAGATTCTCGATGAGGTGATGGATGCACAGCTTGGCAAAATACACAGGGTTTATTTCGATGAGCTAAAGCCGGGCAATCGCGTGGCAGGCCGGAGTGATGACGGTAAACTGGTTTTTGTAGAGGGGAGCGAAGAACTGCTTGGAAAGATCGTGGATGTGAAGATCGTAAAAACCTCCCGGGGAGCGCTTGAGGGCGTTGTAATTTCAGGATGAACAAAAAACTTTTTTTTCGGCGTATCGGAGCGGTTGTTTTACCGCCGCTTGGCTATATGCTGATGCGTTTTTACTGGTACACGTCAAAAAAGCATTTTCATATCGAGGGTACCGTTACGCCCGAACAACATATTGTTGTCTGCTGGCACGGTGAACTGCTCTGCTCTCCGCAGGCGTACCGTCATCTGCATCGTAAGCAGCCGGCATCAGGGATTATCTCCCGCCACTTTGATGGTGAGATCATTGCGCGGATACTCGGGTTTTTCCATATTGTGCCGCTGCGAGGATCGAGCAGTAAGGGAGCCAGACAGGTACTGCTGGAAGCCTTTCGTGCGCTCAAAAAGGGAGATGACTTGCTGGTCACCCCTGATGGTCCCAGAGGTCCAAGACATGAGATCAGCCAGGGTGCCCTTGCCCTTGCCATGAAAGCCAATGCCCCTATTATGGCAGTTAACTATATACCATCTTCTTATTGGCAGCTTAAAAGCTGGGACAAGTTTGTGATCCCTAAACCCTTTGCGAGGCTTGATTTTTATATCAAGATCGTTTCGGTAGAGGGGATGGAGATTGATGAAGCGAGGGCACACCTCAGAGAGAAGATGCTTGAACACACGGTTATGTAGTGAAGAGTGAAGAGTGAAGAGTGAAGAGATAAAGGAACGGATTGAGGATTTTTTGGCGTATCTGCTGGATGTGCGGGGGTATTCGGAGGCGACGGTAGAGACGTATGAGATTGCACTTGGGCAGATGGCAGCCTCAGCCTCTTTGTATGAAGAGGAGGGAGTATGGGTACTTGATCTGACCCCTTTTCGTTTCAAAATTGTCAAAAACAGCAAGAAGACCATTGTCAAGAAGCTCTCTGCTGTACGTTCCTTTGTCAAATATCTGGAAGATCAGTGCCATCTGTCGGTGCGTGTGATCTCCGATGAGTCCATCAAGGTACCCCAAAGCCTTCCCAAACCTATAGAAGAGACCTATATTGATGAAGTGCTCTCCAATGCAACTGTTGAGGAGCAGCTACTGATTACAATGCTTTATGGGCTTGGACTGCGTATTTCAGAACTTAGCGTACTGAAACGCTCCGATATCAAAAACGGCTGGGTTGAGATACGCGGAAAAGGGAACAAAGTACGTCAGCTTCCGCTGCTTCCCTCACTTCGGGATCTTCTGCAGGTCTATCTGGCACAGGCAGCGCCCAAAACATACCTTTTCGAGAAGGGGAATGCCCCGCTTAATGCCGCACAGCTGCGTTACAAAGTGACAAAGTGTTTCAAGGCACACGGTATCAAAGCCACCCCACACCAGCTGCGCCACTCCTTTGCCACCCACCTGCTCAACCATGGTGCACGCATTGCCGATGTGAGTGAACTTCTGGGACACGAAACGATGGCGACCACACAGGTCTATACCAAACTCGGCAGTGTCAAAAAGATGCAGGAGTATATGAGGGCGCATCCGCTTGCGAATGAGGAACCGAGGAATGAGGAGTGAGGAACCGAAAAAAAGGGGGGGGAAGCGCTGAGTGTTGAGCGTTGAGCGCTGAGAAATTGTAGGGTGCGAAATTTCGCACCTTTGAAACGTAGATCGGTGAAAATAACGATGATTTTTCACAACACTTCAAAAAGGTGCGTGGCTACGCACCCTACAGCAATAAAAGTTTTTCAGAATGAAAAACATACTGACACTATTCACTATTTACCCCAAGGGCACTTGTCACTTCGTTCGGGCGCACTATTCTCTCTTCACCAAACAATACGCGTCTGTGTATTGTTCCCGGGTCGATCTGCGCTTCGTAGAGGTAGGGTCTGATCTTTGCGGGGATTTTGTTGACTCTGCATTGCTCTTTGAACACTTTTGGCATATTGGTTGTGAGATAGGGGCTGATGTAGAGAAGCCCCTCTTGATAGGCTACCACCCATTTGCCACCGATCACCAGTGAATCCTCTTTGGCAATCTCCTCTCTTTGTGCGGCAGAGAGGAGGTAGCCAAGCTGCTTGAGTGTTACATCTACCGCTTTGCTTTTGGCTTGGGGGGTATGAACCCTGATGATTTTGAGTGACTTGATTGCCGCAATTATTTCATAATCTGCTTCAAGCCTTTTTTTCTCTTCTCTGAGGTAGCGAAAACTGCGGCGGATACCATCGCTGTATTGTGCGATAAGCGGATCTGCGAAGGCTTTTCTGAAGCGGTTGCGTTCATATTTCTCTTCAGAGTTGCTCTCATCGACAAAATAGGGATAGCCGTGTGACTCAAGGTAGTCAAGCAGCTCTGCTTTGGTATACTCAAGCAGTGGACGTACCAGTGTGTAGTGCCCTTTGTCGGTGACAGGTTCAAGTCCCACAAGTTCGCTGACCCCTGCCCCTTTGCTAAGACGCATCAGAAACCACTCCAGCTGATCGTTGAGCTGATGGGCAGTGAGCAGTGTATCATAGCCGTGTTGTTGTATGAGTGTTTCAAAAAAATCATAGCGAAACGTTCGTGCCTGCTGTTCGAAGTGTGAGGTAAACTGTGGTGCTGTTGCGGTATGGCAGGTAAGATTGTATTGTTCTGCCAATGCTTTGGCATGCGCCACCTCCGCTTTGCTCTGCGCCCTTAGTCCGTAATCGACGATAGCAATGTCGAATGTGATGTTGTTCTCCAAAAGAAGAAAAAAGAGGGCGGAGGAGTCGATGCCGGCGGAGAAGGCGAGGAGATTCTTTTTAGGTAGGAGGTAGGAGGTAGGAGGTAGGAGTGTGAGCATGGACTACTCCCCTTGTTTTAATGTTTTCGTACTTGCAATAAGCAGTTTGAGGAGTTCTTCAGCATCAGGTTCAATACTTTGATACATCGTTTGCGTAATATATGATGATTCTACCAATATTGTTAGCCAATATTTTGTTTCATTAGCTTCTTTAAGTGCAATAGTAAGTTTGCTAAGAAAATCTGCCTTAGATTGTGCGTATTGTGCTTCTCGAATGAGTGCTCCAATAGCTGTTCCGCTACGGACTACCTGTTTAGATAAAATATACTCTTTATGCTCTTGTTGTAGATAGCGAGAGAGTTTGACAATACGTAATGCAAAAGCCAAACTCTTTTCCAATAAAACACTCTCTTTCACTCCTACTTCCTACTTCCTACTTCCTCACTAATCAGCGTAGCAAGCAATTGATTGCCCGCCAACTCAGTGATCTTTGCTTTATATAGTTTACCATACTCCACAGGCAGATCATTCGTATCGTTGACAAGTATCTCTCCATCGATGTCTACTGCCCATTGCAGCGGACGTGCGGAGAGGAGGAATTCGTGCTCGTCACTTTCGCCGTCTATGACGAGGGTAACGGTTTTTCCGACCATCTTTTCGAGGGAAGTTTTTGTGGTCTTCTCGGCGATTTCACCAAGAATCTGGGCTCTGCTTTCGATCACTTCTTGTGGCAGCTGCTCCATGGTGTAGGCGGCTGTTGTCTCTTCGTTGGAGTAGGCGAAGACATTGAAGCGGTCAAAGCCGAAGCTTTCCATGAAGTTGCAGAGTTTGTTGAAGCTCTCTTCACTCTCACCGGGATGTCCGGCAATGACAGAGGTGCGGATGAAGGCATCAGGTTTGCTTTTCATTTGTTCAAGCAGGGCGATGGTCTTCTCTTCACCAAAGCCACGTTTCATCGTTTTGAGGAGACGGTCATCGATGTGCTGGATGGGCATATCGTAGTAGGTCTGAAAGGTCTTGGAGTTGGCAATATCATCGATAAGTGCAAAGCTTGTCGTGCTGGGATAGAGGTAGAGGATACGGGCACTCTTGACACCATCGATGGCTTCCACTGCCTTGATGAGGTCACGCAGGCCGTCTTTGAGCCCCATATCGCGTCCGTAGCTTGAGCTGTCCTGAGAGATGAACGAGAAGTCATAAAAGCCTTTCTCCGCCAGCATACGTACCTCTTTGACGATCGACTCGAGGCTACGGGAATGGAGTTTGCCTTTGAAGCTGGGGATCGCACAGAAGCTGCACTGTTGGTTGCATCCTTCGGCGATCTTGATGTAGGCGTGGTAGTTCGATCCGGTGATGACCCTGCCGCTCTCTTCGGTAGCGAGGTAGACTTCGGGGGAGAAGGTGCTCTGCTTCTTGGCGATGAGGGCATCGATCTTCTCATAGTCGCCCACACCGGTAAAGATATCGATCTCAGGAAGCTCCTGCATCAGCTCCTCTTTGTAGCGCTCCGAGAGGCAGCCCGCCATGACGAGTACGGAGTCTTTTTTTCTTTCGTCATGGAGGTTGAGTACAGTATTGATACTCTCCTCTTTTGCCGCATCGATAAAGCCGCAGGTGTTGACGATGATCACATCCGCTTCAGTGTTGTCATCGGTGATCTCATAGGATTGAAGCCGTCCGAGCATCACTTCGGAGTCGACAAGATTTTTGGTGCAGCCGAGGCTGACGAGGTGGAGCTTTTTAGGATTTGACATAGGTTATTCCGATACTATATTTTTTCAACATTATAACAGAAAGAGAGGTATAAAGTTCAAAAAAGATATAAATTGGTAGGGATTTGAAAAAGAGAAGTTGAAGCCAGACCGAAGTCCGACCCCTAAGTGTTTGAGAAAACTTTTAAGAGAAGCTCTTAGAAGTTATATCTACCCCATACACGGATAACGTTGTTAGGATCTTCAGCGTTGTCAGCATCTTGGTAGATGTAACCTACAAACAGTGTTGTAGAATCAGCAAATACTTTTGTTTTGTATGTCAGATCCAGTTCTTGGTAGTCATTGTCGGCATCTGAGTTATCTGTAGTGTAGTCATAAGCCAAACCAAATTTACCACCAAGTGCAGCAATACCAGCTCTTACTACGAAAGTATCGTTGTCACTTTTGATAGCCTTTTGGTTAAGGATCATTTGTGTATAAAGTGGTGTTTTTACTCCACCAACATTGAATACACCAGTATCACCATCATCTACATTGGAGTATGCAAGTGATGCATCTACCATAGCAATTTTTCCACCAATTTTTGCACCAAATGCTACTGTGTCGTTAGCAAAAGCATCAGACATTACAGTACCACCTTGAAGACCGATGTTAAAGCTTCCTGCATTGTATTTTGCATCACCCCAGAGGATGTTGATATCATCAGTTACAGCCATGTCTCCACCATAGTACCATGTACCAGTCAGAGTTAGGTTTTCAATTGACTTGTTTTGTGCAGTCAACATGTAAACACCGTCGCTGCCATTTACTTTGTTAAAGTCAGAGAGATCGTTACCCGCACCAATTCCGTTGTGGTTAGCACTGTGAACCCATGCACCAACCAAAGTTGTGTTTGGAATATCACTGTTTACAACCAACACAGAATCGAATGTGTTTGCAAATACGTTCCATTTTTCAGAGAATGCAAATGGAGAGAGTGCTTTTGGCAGTTCTTGACGTCCAAGTTTCAGGCTTGTGTTTCCAAATCCGTAAGTCAAGTACATTTGAGAGATCCAACCACCATCAGTCATATCGTCAAGGTCACCGCCTTTACCGACACCTTGCATTACATTACTTACAATGCTGTTTTCAAGGTTGAGTGTAGAGAGACCGTTTAGTTCAACACCTGCACCGATACCTGCAAATACATTTTTATTTACCGCTCTGAGTTGAAGACCTGCATCCGCAAGTGAAGAGTCTTGATCAAAGAGGTCACCAGCTCCAAATTTATCGAGTGTTTGGTAGTAAACTACTGCCTGCCCACTAAAGTCCCAACCGCTTTCTGCTACCGGTGCCGGTGCCGGTGCTGCTGGCTCTACTGGCGCGATGTCTCCACCCGCCATCATCATTGTTGACGCTACTACTGAGAGTAAAAGTGTCTTTTTCATTGTAATCTCCTTATTTTTTGAATACAGGGTATTGTAGCACACTATATTTACTAATGTCAAGTTAATTAACAAATAATTAACACGTTATTTATTTTTTGTTAAACATGCGGTGTATAGGGAAGGTTATGACTTATTTTGTACCAGAAGAGTAGAAAATGTCTGTAAAATATAGGTAAACTTTAAGGTTTCATGTAAAATATATGTTATGATTTATTGTTTATATTAGAAGTAAATGGTGGCGCTGGACGGAATCGAACCGCCGACACAAGGATTTTCAATCCTTTGCTCTACCAACTGAGCTACAGAGCCACTGTTGTCGTGAAGTGGATGAAATTATAGCTATGTAACCTTAAAAAATATTGAGAAAAAAGCTGTTTTGTCAATATTTTTATAAGGAAAGTGCTTTTACAAATGAAACAAAGGTCTCTCCTCTGTGCTTATAGGAGTTGAACTGATCGAAACTTGCCGCAGCGGGAGAGAGAAGGGCAGTGCTGTTGTCTGTGTGGACTTTGTCTATCATGGCTACGGCACGGTCGAGTGTCTCTGCCTCTTTGAGTGCAATACCAAAACGCTCTGAGAGAGCTTTTACCTTTTCGCTGTTTGCGCCGATACTGTAGATTGTGATATCCATGGGAGCGATGGTTTTAAAAAGCAGGGTAAGATCGACACCCTTGTCATCGCCTCCCAGAATAAGATGAATAGGGGTGTGTGCATAGGTTTTGACTGCCTGTATCGCTGCATCGAGATTGGTGGCTTTGGAGTCGTTGACCCAGAGCCTCCCTTTGGCATCGGTAAACTCCTCCTGTCTGTGTGCGTCACGCTCGAAGCGGTTGAGAAGATCGTAGTCTGTCGTATCAAAGAGTACTCTGGTGACAGCCAGTGCAAGCAGCGCATCCTGTAAAAAAGCACCTTTGTAATCGAGTTTTGTCTGATCCAGACCGAAATAGTCGCAGAGAAATGCATTGCTGTCATACTCGACTACATAGGCATCTGTTTTGGGAATATCAAGCCCTTTGGGGACAAGTGCGAGTTCTCCCTCACGCATGGTAAGGAGCGGACGCAGTTTGTCTGCCGCATAGGCTTCTGGTGAACCGTGCCAGTCGAGATGGTCTGGCGTAATGGGCAGCAGCAGATAGATATCCGGTGAGGCAGTACGGGTGTGGTGGAGTGTAAAAGAGCTTGTTTCCAGTATCCAAATGGGGGTATCGGCATCGAGGTCTGCCAAAGGGGTGCCGATGTTGCCTCCACTTACCGCACCACGGTCTTTAAGCAGATGGGTGAGCATCTGGGTAGTGGTTGTTTTGCCGTTGGTGCCGCTTATCCAAACCGTGAAAGGCTTTTGCCTTTCACGTGAAGAGTGAAGAGTGAAGAGTGAAGAGTTATAGTTTGTATCGCTTGGTGATGCTTCGGTTAATGTTTTCCCCTTTCCCCTTTCCTTTTTCCCTAAAAAAAAGTCATACTCACTCATAAGGTGCTTGGCTTTTTGAATGAGAGGGTGTTTTGGCGGAAGGCTGGGGGTGGTTATCTCAAGGCTGCTTTTGTCAGGGTCGAACATCTCTGAAGGGAAGATGCGGTTATCCATCTCATCGGTATAGGGTGTTTTGCAATTATCGTCAAAAAAGGTGCAGCCTCCACCAAGTTTTTTGGCAATTGCTTTTGTGGTGAGACCGTAGCCGAACAAAGCAAGGTCTTGCTTTGTTAGTGAAGAGAGAAGAGAGAAGAGAGAGGAGTTATGGTATGCATTGCTTTGCAATGCTTTTGTTGATGGGGTATTCATTGTCTGCTCTTTGATAGTATGTTTTTGTGATTTTAGCACAATGTTGGTTGTGAGTTGAAATTTCTCAGCACTCAGCGCTCAACACTCAGTGCTTTGTATTATCTGAACTTAAATGAAATCAACGCCAAAATATTGGCAATGAAGGCGATCATCCAGAAGCGGATAATGATCTTGTTCTCCGGCCATCCTTTGAGTTCGAAGTGGTGGTGGATGGGTGCCATGAGAAAGATACGCTTGCCTCTGAGTTTGAAACTTCCCACCTGAAAAATAACAGAAAGGGTCTCAACAACAAAAATAAAGCCGATAAGGATCAGCAGTACTTCACTCTTTCCGAGAATGGCGAGGTAAGCGAGGAATCCACCGATAGCAAGTGATCCGGTATCGCCCATGAAAACTTCTGCGGGGTAGGCGTTGTACCATAGAAAGCCCATGAGCCCGCCACCGAGTGCTGCGGCGAGGATCATTACTTCACCCACCCCCTTGATGTTGGGGATCAGCAGGTAGCTGGAGAAGATGGCATGCCCTGTAATGTAGACGATGATACCGAGGGTAAAGAGTGCGATGATTGAGGGAACCGTTGCCAGTCCGTCCAGTCCGTCTGTCAGGTTGACAGCGTTTGTGGTCGCCAGAAAGATCAGTATCCAGAAGAAGAGGGAAAAGATACCCATGTCAAAAAGGGGTGTTTTCAGAAAAGGGACATAAAATGCTGTAGGGAACCCGGAAAAGAGTAGCAGCCCCGTCGCTATGGCAGCGATGATGGCAAGCAGTGCCATCTTCCCTCTTGGACTGAGCCCCTCGAGGTTGTCCCCAGAGAGTACTTTGCCAAGGTCATCTTTCATGCCTACTGCACCAAACCCGGTCAGGGTGATGATGCCTCCCCAGATGTAGGGGTTTGAAAGATCGACAGTCAGCAGTGTGGCAAGAAGCGTACCGGCAAGGAAAATGGCACCGCCCATAGTGGGTGTCTTCCCTTTGCTCTCATGTGCTTTGACAAATTTGCTGATAGGCTGGTTGGCATTGCGTGCCGCTGCCCACCGGATGTATTTTGGCATGACAGCAAGGGTGAAGATAAATGCAATCATAAAGGCAAACCCGGCACGTACGGAGATATATCCAAAAAGGTTGATGTCGAAAAGATGGGACAGTGTATAGAGCATAGGTATCAGCAACTTTCAATTTTAGGTTTACAAAAGCTTATTTTACTATGATTTCATAAAAAATAAGAGAAGACACTATAATGGATAGACAAAAGACAATACTGATCATTACAGACGGCATTGGCTATAAACCGCAGAGTGCATGCAATGCGTTTGATGCGGCAAAAAAGCCAACCTATGACACACTTTTGAAAGAGGCACCCAAAGCACTGATCTCCACATACGGGTTGAGTGTCGGGCTTCCCGAAGGGCAGATGGGGAATTCCGAAGTGGGACATATGACTATTGGTTCGGGGCGTGTGCTGTACCAGGATCTTGTCAAGATCTCTTTGGCACTTGAAGACGGCAGCATTGAAACCAATGAGGCACTCAGTACGGTACTGCAGAAGAGTGACCGTGTGCATCTGATCGGACTGCTCAGTGACGGCGGTGTACACTCGCATATCGAGCATACTATCGGTTTTGCAAAACTGGCGGCAAGCAGAGGCAAAGAGGTATTTCTACATCTGATCACAGACGGGCGTGATGTGAGTCCTACGTCGGCAAAAGGATACATTGAACAGATAGAAGCGATCTGTGATGAGCATATCAGGATCGCAACCATTGGCGGACGTTTCTATACAATGGACAGGGATAACCGATGGGAACGTGTGGAGAAAGGGTACCGTGCCATTGCAGAGGCGACACCCAAGAGCGATCTTGACCCCAAAGCCTATGTGAAGGCAAGCTATGCCAAGGGGGAGACCGATGAGTTTATCGAGCCTGTGGCATTTTCTGGTTATGAGGGGATGCAAGAAGGTGATGCTGTCATCGTAACCAACTTCCGTTCCGACCGTGTACGGGAGATCACGACAGCACTTGGAGATCCGGAGTTTGATGCGTTTGAACGCAGCTATATTCCGCTGCATATTGCCACAATGACACAGTATGATGCGAGTTTCCCTTACCCGGTACTCTTTCCAAAAGAGGCACCCAAAAATACATTGGCGGAAGTGATCTCACGAGCCGGGCTGCGTCAGCTGCATACTGCAGAGACAGAGAAGTATGCCCATGTAACCTTCTTCTTTAACGGCGGTATCGAAACCCCTATGGAGTCAGAAAGCCGTGTGCTCATTCCAAGCCCTGATGTCAAAACCTATGATATGAAACCGGAAATGTCCGCACCGGAAGTTGGGGAAGCGGTACGTACAGCAATGGATGAAGCGTATGATTTTATTGTGGTCAACTTCGCAAACGGTGATATGGTAGGACATACCGGTAATTTTGAAGCAGCTGTTAAAGCAGTAGAGGCTGTAGACCATGAACTGGGGATGATCATCAACAAGGCAAAACAGCTTGGATATGCCATTGTGCTCACGTCAGATCATGGGAACTGTGAAGAGATGTGTGACGGAGAGGGGCATGTGCTGACTAACCATACCGTTGGGGATGTGTGGTGTTTTGTATTGGCTGAAGGGGTCACTGAGGTGAAAGAAGGCGGTGGGCTAAACAATGTCGCACCCACAGTCCTAAAGCTGATGGGGCTGGAGATACCCGATGAGATGGATGAACCGCTGATTGCATAGTCTCCGGATATTTTGGTACAATAGCAGGATATCTCTCTGCAGGGCAAGTGTAATGTACCGTTATGCGGAAAAGGAGACGAAGTCATGGAAAAACGTATCAAAGAGTCGGTTGGTACACTGCTGGCGCATATTATCAAAATAGACCATCGGGATGTGGAGAAAGAGGCGCCTCTTTTTTGTGCGATCATGGGTGAAGACTTTGGCTGCAGCGAAGAGGAAGCCAGAGCATTTCTGACAAAGGCGCTTCAAACCGAATATGATCTGGATAAACATATCGATGTGATCAATCAGGCACTGTGTGAGGACAAACTCTCCAAATTTCACCTGCTTGAACAGTTGAACCATATCATCTATTCGGACAAGATCAGCGAAGAGGACTATGACTTTTTTGAAAAGATCAAGAAAAAGCTGTTTGAGTGCTAACCAATTAAACAACAAAGGAGTAATATGAAATTTTCAGGGGATAATGTTCTGGTTACAGGAGCAAGTAGAGGGATCGGTGCCCAGATCGCAAAGCGATTGGCAGATATGGGATTGAAAGTGTGGGTGAACTACCGAAGCGGTGAGGCGGAAGCGGCTGCAGTCAAAGCGGAGATTGAAGCTGCCGGCGGTCGAGCAGAGACGATCGGTTTTGATGTCAGTGATGAAGCGGCATTTGTCGATGCGATCAAGCAGATTGTCGCAGCAGACGGATCACTCGCCTATCTTGTGAACAATGCAGGTATCACCAAAGACGGTCTGGCAATGCGTATGAAGAGCGAACAGTTCATGGATGTGATCAATGCCAATCTGAAATCGACCTTCATCGGGTGCCGTGAAGCCCTTAAAGTAATGCGTAAAAAGCGTTTTGGCTCTGTGGTTAACATTGCCTCTATTGTCGGTGAGACAGGCAATGCCGGTCAGACCAATTACAGTGCCAGCAAAGGCGGTACCATCGCTATGACCAAAAGCTTTGCGCTTGAAGCGGCAGCTAGCGGTATCCGATACAACACCATTACCCCAGGTTTCATCGCTACAGAGATGACCGATGTACTCAAAGATGAGGTTAAAGATGCATTCATCGCCAAGATCCCGATGGGACGTTTCGGTGAGCCAAGAGAGGTAGCCGATGCAGTAGCATTCCTGCTCTCTGACCATGCCTCCTACATTACCGGAGAGACGCTGAAAGTGAATGGCGGGATGTACATGTAATGCAGCAAGAGCAGCATTACATATAGTGAGGAGTGAAGGGTGAAGAGTGAAGAGTGTACTCTCGTTCCCACTCTCCTGAGTGGGAATGCATACAAGATATATAGCATATATATGATATTGATGATTTCACGGCAAAGTATGCATTCCCACCGAGACGGTGGGAACGAGAAAAATTCCTCATTCCTCATTCCTCATTCCTCATTTGCCGGAGGCGTTTATGTCTGCTAAACTCCTCCTTCTCGAAGATGACAGGCTCTTCAATGAGACGCTGCAGGACTTTCTTGAAGAGGAGGGGTTCAGTGTCGATACAGCACTTGACCCTTACACTGCACTCGACCTTACCTACAGTAAAACCTACGATCTCTACCTTTTTGATGTCAATCTTCCGTATGAGAGCGGTTTTGATCTACTTGGAAAACTGAGGGAAAGTCAGGATGTGACTCCCGCTATTTTTCTCACTTCCCGTGAAGACAAAGCCTCTTTGCATGAGGGGTTTGGTGTCGGTGCGGATGATTATATGAAAAAACCGGTCGATCTGGATGAACTGTTGCTGCGTATCGAAGCGGTGCTGCGCCGACAGATACGGCAGACGCATGTACAGGTAGGGAAGTATAGACTTGAGAGCATGAGCAAAACGCTATATGATACATCAGGCAATGAGCTCAATATCAGCAAAAAGGCTGTTGATCTCCTGATGCTCCTGCTTGAAGCAAAAGGGGAACTGGTGAGTATGGAGACGATAAAGGATCGGTTGTGGGCTTCCGGACAACAGGCAAGTGACGGAGCACTGCGTGTCTATGTCGCACAGCTTAAGAAGTATTTTCCTGAAGCGGTTGTCAATGTACGCGGTCTTGGGTACCGATGGAAACCATAAATGAAAAAAGCGATCGCACTGACAGCATTGGGCTATGTGGTCACAGTGGCACTGCTGTTGAGTTTTCTGTACTGGTTTTTACGCAATGAGGGGTTTTCTGAGGAGACATTCCTTGCTGGCAGCGGGTTTGTGCTGCTGTTGAGTGCAGGGTGGGGGTATGTGATCGCATCCCAGCTTGTCGCACCGCATAAAAAAAGGGAAGCGCATCTGTTGCATCTGACCAAAGATATTATCCATGAACTCAACCTTCCACTGGCAACGATCGAAGCCAATCTTTCCATGCTTTCCAAAAAAGCCGAAGATGAACGGATGCAGAAACGTCTGGCACGCATTGAGGGGGCGGCAAAACGTTTAAGCCGTTTGTATGAAGAGCTGCTCTATACCATGCGAAAGGAGATGCAGGAGATTCCGCGGGAAACCTTTCAGCTTTCAAAGCTTGTCAGGGAACGTACTGACATTCTTGAAGAGCAGCGGCGCAATCCTGTGATTGTCGAGATTGAAGCGTGCAGAATTCTGGCAGACAGGATCGGGTTTGAGCAGATGCTTGACAACCTTGTACTCAATGCGATGAAGTACTCTCCCAAAACAGAACCGGTGCATATTCGCTGCAAAAACGGTATACTGGAGATCAGTGACAGAGGGATCGGCATGGATGAAGCGCAGCTGCTTCGGGTCTTTGAACGCTACTATCAGGCAGATGCTTCCAGCAAAGGAGAGGGGATCGGTCTGGCACTGGTCAAAGCCTACTGTGACAGAGAGGATATCGGGATTCAGATCTACTCCAAAAAAGGTGAGGGCACAAAGGTGGTACTTGATCTTAAACGGATCATTGTGAATGAAGAGGAGAGAGAAAGCAGATGATACGGGTGATACTCAACGGTAAAAAGGCACTGGATGAAACCTTTCGCGATGCAGTGATGCAGCTAAGGAGCGAAGGGGTGCAGATCGGTGTGCGTGTGACATGGGAGTATGGTGATGCCATACGCTTTGTCGAAGAGGCAAGCCGTGAGGATGTTGAACGGGTGGTGATCGCAGGGGGAGACGGCTCTGTCAACGAGGCAGTTAACGGATTGATGCGTCTTCCCAAAACCCAGCGCCCGAAACTGGCCATTTTACCCATGGGTACCGCCAATGATTTTGCCACAGCATGTGAACTTCCCGTTTTGCCGCTTGAAGCGCTGCGGCTTGCGGTAGAGGGGGAGAGCTATGCAGTCGATGTGGTACAGGCGAATGAACGTTACTTTATCAACGTTGCCTCCAGCGGATTTGGTGCGCAGGTGGTGGCAGATACCCCGCCTTCGCTTAAAAACTTCCTTGGAGGCGGTGCCTACACACTTTCAGCGGTGATCCGTGCTCTCAACTATACCAGCCATGAGGGACGGTTGATTGCCGATGGTCTTGATATTGAAGGGAAAACGATTGCCGGTGTGGTCTGTAACGGACGGCAGGCAGGCGGAGGGCAGATGCTTGCGCCCAAAGCCTATATTGATGATGGATTGCTCGATATTGTGATTATTTTGGAGTTCCCCATGACCGATCTTGGGGAAGTGATCGCCGAGATGCTTGACTATGACCATTCAGGCACCTACGTCAAACGGTTTCAGAAAAGGTGGGTGGAATCGATTCCAAAGACAAAAAGTGCTGTCAATCTTGACGGAGAGCCGTACAGTGCCCAGAGAATACGCTTTGAAGTGCGACACAAAGAGATAGAGCTGATTCTTCCGACGGGGTGTCCGGTATTGAAAGATTCCGGTTTATAATCTAATTTCCAATATAATCTCTGCATTCAAATAAACCAATCCGTATGATACGGATGGAAAAGAGGATCTATGCCGGTAGAACAGATCAAACACGTTGTCGATTACGGAATTATCGGGTTTCTGCTCTTTTTGAGCTTTATTACCTTTGCCTTTGCTATTGAGCGTATCCTTTTTTACCGCAGTATAAAGCTTGAAGAGTATACCCATGAGAAGGCACTGGAGCTTGATTTGGGAAAACATCTTTCCACTATTGCCTCTATTGGGGTCAATGCACCCTATATCGGACTGCTTGGTACGGTACTGGCGATCATTCTGACGTTCTATATTATCGGTGATAATCAGGCAGATATCAATGCGGGAGAGATCATGAAACACCTCGCACTGGCACTGAAGGCGACGGCTGCGGGGCTGGTGGTTGCTATCCCTGCTACTGCGATCTACAACGCTCTGTTGACAAAGGTTGACAAGCTCATCTCCCAGTGGGAGATCTTGCGTGATGAGGGGAAACTGCGCGGATGAGACGCGAACGCTTTGACAAGATGAATGTTGTCCCCTTCATCGATATTGTACTGGTACTACTTGTGATTGTACTGGCAACGGCAAGTTTTGTACAGAACAAAACCATCAAGATAGACCTGCCTGCTGCCAGCAGCAAAAAATCCGAAGAGAAAAAGAGTGTTGTCATCGCCATTGACAAAGAGGGAAAGTACTTTTACGACAAAAACCCTGTTACTTTTGAAGTACTGAAAACAAAACTGGCTACACTGCAGCCAAAAAAAGATATTGTCTCTCTGCATACGGACAAGCTGACACCGTTTGACTATTTTGTCAAAGTGATCGATGTGATGAAAGCCAGAGGGTTTGAGAACATCTCCATTGTAACCAAGCAGTAGAGGTTTGTGTGAAACGGCATCGCTACAAGGTCTCTTTTCTTCTGACAACACTCTTGTATGCCTCTGCTATAGGACTGTACCTCTATACGTTTAAAACCATTGTAGCGATTGCCGAGAAACCGGATGAGAGCAAAATGGTACTGGCGCTCTCACAGTTTGTGCCAAAAGCAGCACCAAGCAATGTTGCAGCACCGGTACAGCAGGAGCATCTTGTCAAAGAGGAACCAAAGCCGGAACCTAAGTCTCCCAAACCCGATACCCCTCCCATACAGGAGAAACCAAAGCCTCTTAAAACACCTGTTGTCAAACCGGAGCCAAAACCTATTGTCAAAAAAACGCCAAAAAACATAGCCAAACCAAAGCCAAAAAAGCATAAAAAGGTTAAAAAACATACCCGACAGAAGCATCGAAAACGACAGGTAAGCGGAGGAGGGAGCCCTCACAGGAGTGCGGCACGCAAAAATGCGTTTCTTGCACAGATAAGGGCGAAGATTAACCGTGCCAAAAGCTATCCTCGTATGGCAAAAAGACGCGGTATGCAGGGAACGGTCAAGGCGCGGTTTACCATTTTGAAAAACGGTCATGTCGGGGACATTGTCCTCTCTGGATCCAGTCTCTTTTTCAGCTCTGCCCGTAAAGCCATCAAAAGTGCTTTCCCTGTCGATGCAAACAAGGCACCAATGCCGCTTCCCTCTACCGTTTCGCTTACTCTGCGATATCGGCTGCGGTAACTTAACACTAATTTAACACAAGGCTGTCATACTTCCCTTATCACATTTAGGAGAAGAGAATGATCAGCAAAAAACAGGGATTGGTACTTTCATTTGTGTGCGCGGTATCACTGCATGCAGCCCAAGCGCAGCTTGGTACGATCGATGTAGAGGCAACAATAGATACTGAGGTGGTCAAAGATGTACATGGAGACGAGATCAAGTCAGCGGATGTCGCAGAAGCACTCTTTAAACAGGTACCGAGTGTAACACTGGTACGCAGGTCGGGTGTTGCCAACGATATTATCGTCCGTGGACAGAAAAAAGACAATATCAATGTGACACTCGATGGTGTCAAAATCTACGGTGCATGTCCAAACAGAATGGATCCTCCGATTTCGCATGTATTGACGAACAATATTGATTACATCAAGATTGACAGAGGTCCTTACAATGTTGAGGACTTTGGGGTGCTTTCTGCCGATGTGGAGGTAAAACTGCTTGACCCGACGGCAGAGTGGCATGGAGATGTAAACCTTGGAGTAGGAAGCTGGAACTACAAAAAAGCCTCTTTTTCTCTCTCTGGCGGGAACGATACAGTCAGAATGCTTTTGAGCGGTTCGACTGAGAGCAGTGAGCAGTATGAAGATGGGGATGGTAACGATTTTGTCGGACAGATACAGCGTGAGATAGATGCCGGCAATGTATCAAAAGCATGGCAGTATCAAGACCGATATAAAGATATGGATGCCTACAAGAAAGATACTTTGATGGCAAAACTCTTTTGGAATATTACAGAGAATCAGGAGCTTAGACTCAGCTATACAGCCAATAGAAGTGATGATGTGCTCTACCCATCATCAAAGATGGATGCTCTCTATGATGATTCCGATATTTTCAATGCAGAGTATATTGTAAAAGATCTTGGAGCATACTCCAAAGAGCTTTATCTGCAACTGTACCGCTCCAAAGTAGAGCATCCTATGTCCACCAAATACAGAAATATGGCAATCATGGATAGTAATCCGATGCAACCGGGCGTACAGGCTGCCTATATGACACATGCGTTGACAAGTCAGGTAGATGGAGCAAAAATGAAAAATACTTTTGATGTCAGCAACCATGAAGTAACAGTAGGGATTGACTATACTCTCCGTAACTGGGATGGATGGTATACCAAAAATGATATCCCGCTTGATATTGCAAGTGGAGGCAAAATGCCTTACCACAGTATTTATGATGTCGATACAAAAAATATTGCGTTCTTTATGCAAGACAGCATACATTTAGATAAGTTAGTACTTGATCTTGGACTTAGATATGACGATACGAGCATTACATCGGCATACCCATCACAACCTGACAATGACTATAGTGAACTAAATGGGTATATCCATGGAATCTATCATCTTGATGAGAGTATGAAACTATTTGTAGGTGCAGGAAAATCATCGAGAGTACCTGATGCAAAAGAGTTGTACTGGATTGGGAGTATGGGCAATGAGATAGGTACGCCGGATCTTGAAAATACCATTAACTACGAGTTTGACTTTGGTGTAGAGAAACAGTTTGCAGAGAGTACAGTTAAGTTGACAGCATTCTATTCAATGCTTGATGATTTTATCGCCTACAATGCAGACAACACTATGACAAAAATGGGAAAAACAATGGCATATCATGCCTATGAAAATGTGGATGCTACGATTTACGGGTTTGAGCTAAGCGGTACTTATGTGGCAATGGAATCTCTCTACTTTGATTACGGTATGGCATACCAAAGAGGTGAAAAAGACCATCCCCTTACCGGACAGACAGGTATCAATATGCCTGAAATACCACCGTTTAAGTATCATCTTGCAGCCAACTATGACTGGGATGAAACCTTCCATATGCGTGCAGAGCTTGTCGGTTCAGCAGAATGGAATGATTATGATGAGGAGAATGGAGAGCAGTTCATTCCTTCTTACGCAATCGTCAATCTCAAGGCGAGCAAAGTATTTGCAAAGCACTTTGAAGTAACAATAGGGGTAGACAACCTCTTTGATGAGACATATGCTATTTCCAATACCTACAAGGATCTGATTCTCTTACCGACAACAACAGCCAACGATAAAGTGATGCTGATGAATGAACCGGGTCGTTATGTTTATGCTAATGTAAGGTATAGCTTTTAGGAAGTTCTTTGAGTCCAAATTTTGTGTCAGTATCGCCCAAATAATAACTGATACAAAATCTGGGCAAGCATGAAGATATAGGTTACTATTCATTGGGGGAGTAATAATCCTCTTCTCCCTCCCCAATAATATTACCAACACTATTTTTGAAGTAAACTGCATACGTTAAATCTATCTCATTCATATGTTACTTTTCATTTTGAATACCATAGCACAACCGAAGAAGTGTTAAATTAGTGTTAAATTCTTGATATAAATCAACAATATTGATTATGTTTATAAGATATAATGAAGAGTGAGTGATAATAATGATAAGTATATCTTATTGTCATTGGGATTTGTCGTTTGGTTGCGTACCAAACATATGAAAATGTAATTGGAGGAGGAAAAATGAATTACAAAATCAGTAAGATTGCATCGCTTTTTCTTGGCTCTGCCCTGAGTGTTTCGACACTTTTTGGTGCCAGTGCTTTGGACAAGGTGATGAAAGAGAGAGGATTGACGCAGACAGATCTGCTTGCAGCTGCCAAAACCTACACCCCAAGTGGTGGCAGAGACAAGTATATTGTCTTCAGTTCCGGCGGACAGTCGGGGCAGATCATGGTCTATGGTGTACCTTCCATGCGTATTTTGAAATATATCGGCGTCTTTACACCGGAGCCTTGGCAGGGATGGGGATACGATGATGATACCAAAAAGGTACTTGCCCAAGGTAACATTAGAGGCAAGCAGATCACTTGGGGCGATACCCACCACCCGGCGATCTCGGAGACTGACGGCAAATATGATGGCAAATGGCTGGTCATCAACGACAAAGCCAACCCAAGACTGGCAGTCATCGATCTCTCCGACTTTGTCACCAAGCAGATCGTTGTCAACCCAGTATTCAAATCAGACCACGGCGGCGCCTTCTTTACACCAAACTCTGAGTACATTCTCGAAGCGTGCCAGTACGGTGCACCACTTGACAACAACTACCACCCGATCGAAGAGTACAAAGAGACCTACCGTGGTGGGGTAACTGTCTGGAAGTTCGACCATGAAAAAGGGAAGATCATTCCTGAAGAGTCCTTCACGATCGAGATGCCTCCCTATATGCAGGATCTCTCCGATGCAGGTAAAGCAGCCAGTAACGGCTGGGGGTTTACCAACTCGTTCAACTCTGAAATGTACACCGGCGGTATCGAAAAAGGGTTACCACCATTTGAGGCGGGATGTTCAAGAAATGATACAGACTATCTCCATATGTACAACTGGAAAAAACTGGCTGAATTGGCAAAAGATGACAAAAATGTCAAGATTGTCAATGGACACAGGGTCATTCCTATGGAAGTGGCGATCAAAAACGATGCGCTCTTCCTTGTGCCTGAACCAAAGTCGCCGCACGGTGTCGATGTCTCGCCTGACGGTAAGAGTATCGTTGTGTGTGGTAAGCTCGATACCCATGCGACCGTCTATGACTTTGACAAGCTGATGGCAGCGATCAAGAACAAAGACTATGCGGGCAAAGACCCGTACGGTATTCCGATTCTTGATCTCAAGAAAACCATGCATTGTCAGGCAGAGTTGGGTCTCGGACCGTTACACAACCAGTATGGCAAAAACTGGAAGAACGGTGAGATCTATACCTCACTCTATGTGGACAGTCAGGTTGTCAGATGGAACTACAAAACCTGTAAGGTAGAAGATAGACAGAATGTCAACTACAACATCGGTCACCTTTGTGGTATGGAGGGCAAATCGGCAGATCCTCAGGGCGATTACATCATTGCACTGAACAAACTTGCGATCGACAGATTTAATGAAATCGGTCCACTGCATCCTCAAAACCATCAGTTGATCGATGTCCGTGGCAAGAAAATGCAGCTACTCTACGATATGCCGGTACCGCTGGGCGAACCTCACCAGGCGGTAGCGATCAGAGCAGACAAGCTCCATACGCATGTACGCTACAAGATGGGTACCAACGCCTTTACCGGTGAGATCCATGAGGGTAAAACCCTTGCAGGACAGGAGAAAATCGTTAGAAAAGGAAACCATGTCTATGTCTATGGTACGGTGGTTCGATCACACATCAACCCGGAACATGTTACGGTCAACAAAGGTGATACCGTTACCTTCTATCTGACCAACCTCGAAAGAGCGGAAGATGAGACGCATGGATTTACGGTAGATACCTACAATGTCCATACTTCACTTGAGCCGGGTAAAACGGTGGCAGCAACATTCAAGGCTGACCTCGAAGGTGTCTTCCCGTACTACTGTACGGAGTTCTGTTCCGCGCTGCATCTAGAGATGATGGGTTACCTGATGGTTAAAGATCCGAACAAGAAGTACACCGCGGCCAAAAAGCTCAAAATGGCGGCAATGAGCCCGGAACAGCTCAAAAAAGAGTATGACCAGACGGTAGCGGTCAATGATGCGACAGACAAAGTCATCCAGAGTGTCGTGAAGTTCCTCAAAGACAACCACTATGAGAAGTATCCGACAGTCAAAGCATTGGTGGAAGATGCGCTTGACCAGTACGGCAAGATCGCGGAGCAGAAGAAAAAATCTGATGAAGCGGTGAAAGCGGGTGATCTTGAGAAAGCGATTCTGTTTGAAAACATGATCTGGCAGTATATGGTTAAGACGGCAGATGTCGGTATCAGAGCTAAAGATCTGCTTGTCAAAAAAGTAGCCAAGCCGATGAGCGAAGCGGCAAAACGCGGTGAAGAGGCCTATAAAGAGGGTGGATGTAACGGATGTCACGTTATCGGAAAAGTCAGTTCCGGTCCAGACCTTACAGGGGTACTTCAGAGACATGAAAACGGTGAAGAGTGGGCGAAACAGTGGATCATGCATCCTGAAAAAATGTATGATGATGACTATATCAAGTCTATGATCAACTACTTCAACCTCCGTATGCCTAACCAGGGTATGACAGAGCAGCAGACTGACGATATCATCGAATACCTTAAATGGATCGATGAGAACGCAAACCTCTTCTAAAGACTGCTTCAGGCAGAGAGGCTATGTGCCTCCTGCCCTATAACCAACTATAATCCAAATTAATTGATTGTGTATAAATATAATTTCGCTTGATATCTATCAAGTTTATCTCTTCTCTATTGGGATAAAATAGTTAAACAGATAGTCCAAAGGGCTTTTGGAGCACTTTGAAATATTTGAACAAGAAAGGATATGCATGAGTTCATTGGCAAAATCAAGAATATTCACGCTGCTCGCACTGGGTATACTGCTCTACTGGTTTGTCATACCGGCGGTCTTTACCCATAATGTTGTAGAGATGGGGCGGCAGGGAAAAGGGGATCAGTTGTCAGATATGACGGTCAAGATATGGGATTATTACCAAAACGGCAGATATGTCTCTCCCAACATCCCCAAAGAGGATGCGAACGATCTCAAAAAAATGATCGCTGACGATATGGAGCTGAATGTGGTTACTGCACCGATCTGGTATGTATCTCTTGAAGCACCCAACTATCCCAAAGACGCATTTCCGGAGGGGATTCCTGTCTTTTACCACTTTGACGGTTTCTCGGGCGATGTGCATGAGATGAATACCATCAACCACTATATCGGTATGGATCCGATGGAGCGGGGTGCTCCCTACCTGCGTATGCTGGCACCCTATGCGCTGGTCTTTGTGGCATGGCTGATGGTGATGTTCATGATCTACAACAACAGGCTCCTAAACCTGCTGATGCTGATTCCAGTGGTGCTTCCATTGGTCTTCATCGGGTTCTACTCCTACTGGCTCTACTGGTTCGGCCACCATATGCATGAGTGGGGGGCGTTTAAGATCAAACCGTTTACTCCGACGGTCTTTGGGGACGGAAAGGTGGCGCAGTTTACGACACACTCCTATCCTACGCTTGGTTTCTGGCTGCTGGTCGCGATCAGTGTGTTGAGTATTTTGGCGATTGCATCCAAACGCAAATACCAAAAGCAGGCAGCAGGCAGCAAGTAGAAAGAGGCAGAGAGCAGTGAAGAAAAATATGATAAAGGAGTATGGTGTGGATAGCATGAAACGGTCTTTGCTGCTTTTGTTGCTCCTTACTCCCTGCTCTCTACTCCATGCTTCTGTCCTGCAGGAGGCTATTGACCATGCAAGACCCGGCTCGAAGCTGACATTGCCGGCAGGGGTCTATCGCGGCAATATCGTGATTGACAAGCCGATCATTATTGACGGTGTAAACCAAAAAGCAATCATCGAAGGAGACGGTAACGGTACGGTAGTAACCATACTCAATTCCGGGGTTACCCTGAAAAACCTGACCATCCGTAAAAGCGGAGAAAATCACGATACGGTAGATGCCGGTGTGGCACTCAAGAAGGTAACGCAGTGCAATATAGAGCATAACAGGATCGTAGATTGTCTGTTTGGTATCGATATGGCAGAGGTAAGCGATTCGGAGATTGTCGGGAATTATATTGAGTCCAAACCGTTCGATCTCGGCATACGGGGGGATGGTATACGGCTCTGGTACAGCAACGACAACCATCTCAGCGGCAATCACCTCTACCGTTCACGCGATTTTGTGGTGTGGTACTCCCACGGCAACCTGATCGAGAAAAATCTCGGAGAGTATGGTCGCTATTCGCTCCATTTTATGTACACTGGGAAAAATATCGTCCGGAACAACACCTATAAGCACAACTCTGTGGGGATATTTTTTATGTACTCAAGAGATACGATCGCTACAGGTAACCTGATCGAAAATTCGTTGGGAACGACCGGTCTGGGGATCGGGATGAAAGATGCGAGCAACTTTACGCTCAGAGATAATACGATCATCTATTGTGCCAGAGGGCTCTATATCGACCGCTCGCCCTATGAGCCCGATACGGTCAACACGATAGAAGGGAATCGCATTATCTACAACAGCGAGGGGATCCATTTTCATTCGCTCAGCCTGCACAACCATTTTAAAGGCAATATCTTCAAGGGCAATATCGAGAATGTGATCAACGACTCCTATAACACCAAAGTAACAGAGAATCTGTTTGAGGGAAACTACTGGGATGACTATGAGGGGTTTGACAGAGATGGTGACGGCATAGGCGATACCCCGTACACCTATTATGCCTATGCCGACAAGATATGGCTGCTTAACCCCAATCTGAAGTTCTTTTACGGATCGCCGGTGATCTCCATTTTGAACTTTTTGGCAAAACTGGCTCCTTTTTCCCAACCGGTCAAACTTGTAAGCGACAAACATCCCAAAATGTATGAAGAAGAGGTATAGCGTATGGAAGAGAAAAAACGACGACATTTCATGAAGCAGATCGCCGGACTGGGCGTACTGGGCGTGGCGGCTGCCGGCGGTATCTGGGTGGCAAAAGATTTTAAGCGTGGAGAAAACAGGCTGCGTCCTCCCGGCGCAGTACCCGAAGAGCAGTTTCTTGCTATGTGTATCAAATGCGGGCAGTGTCTGCAGGTCTGCCCCTACGATGCGATCAAGCTGGAGGATATCGACGGAAAGGCGGGTGTAGGGACCGCCTATATCGCACCGCTTGAACGGGGGTGTTACCTCTGTGAAGCCTTCCCTTGTGTCCTCGCCTGTCCTACCGGCGCGCTGGATCATGAAGCCAATGTGATCGAAAAGGTACATATGGGTATGGCTGTTGTGGTCAATGAACAGGCTTGTATCGCACTGGAGAACAAAAAGGTGACAAAGGAGATGATCGGTCGTATCTATGACCATACGGCTGTGATCTCCAAAGAGGAGCGAAAAAACAGAAAAGTGGTCATGCGTGAGGGTGATCCCGAAAAAGTCAAGCTGCAAAAAGAGCTATTGCAAAAACTTGATAAGAGCGAGGGGAAAATATGCAGTATCTGTGCAGACCTTTGTCCGTTTGAGCCCGATCCGTCACAGGCGATCGGTATGATCTCCAAAAACGGTGGACTCTTCCCTCAGATCAGAGAGGCGTGCGTAGGGTGTGGTGCCTGTGTGGAACTCTGTCCGACAAAGGTACTGCAGATCGTACCGTATGCAACCTATGATGAGGTGTACAAGAAAAAGAGAGGGGACACTCATGGATAGACGGCTAAAAGGAGTCCTGCTGGCAGCATTGTTGATAGGACTTGGAGGATGTTCGGACAAGAAAGGCTCTGAGGGTGAGCGCCAGGTCTCTTCTTCTGAGGGGATTGTGGTTACAGAAGGTGCGGTCACACTTAAAAAAGGCAGTGGTGCATCCAAAGAGAACAGCGGGCAGTTCTACTACTCCTACAATAAGCAAAATAGCAAAGAGACAGACGCATACAATGCAGAGAGTTCCAAAGTGCGTACAGAGCTTGATGCCTATCGTGATATCCGTTCCCCTTATGAACGGGTACAGATCACGCTGATGGTGCAGCAGCTCAGTCCGGATTACCGTCTGCTCTGTTCTGCGTGCCATGACGACTATGCCAACGGGGTGATCGGACCGGCACTGCTTGACAAGAATGCCACATATATTTTTGAGCGTATTATGGCGTTTAAGGGTGGCCAGAAGAAGAACCCGCTGATGAAACAGCTTGTCAATCGTATAGATGAGGGGCGGCTCAAAGCGATCGCCAAAGAGATTGAACGCTTTAACAGACAAATCAAAGAGATGAGGAGTAAAGAGAGATGAAACATATTATCGCAGCAGCAGTAACGCTTCTTGCACTGGGAGCCATGTTTAAAATATACCAGTCAGACCAAGAGGTGCACAAGCTTGAAGAGATACAGCGGACAATCGCCAAAACAGAGGTCAAGGTACAGCTTGACAACAAGGTAACACCTGTTGTGCAAAATACAACACCGGCACAGATAAGTGATGCCGATATTGAAAAAGCACAGGAGAAAAAGAAAAAAGAGCTTGAATCAAAACTGCAGGCGCTCAAGAACAAAGCAGGAAGTATGGCAGCATTTGATGTCAGTCCTCTCTATAAACAGAAATGCGCCTCATGTCACGGTGTCAACGGAGAGGGAATTATAGGTACAAAGCTTATCGGGAAAAGTGCAGAAGAGGTCTATAGCGCACTGGTAGACTTCAAGTCAGGGAAGCGAAAGAACTATGTCATGTATGGACTGCTTAGCAAAATGGATGAGAACCAGCTAAAAACACTTTCCGATGAGATTGGCGGATTTGAAGCAAAACTGAAAGCACAACAATAGATAGAAAGAGAGGCAGGCGGCATACAGAGTCACCCGCTTTAAAAAGGATAGCAGATGGATAGATATCATGCCAGTGTAAAAGCGTTGATCGATGCACCGCTTTTGAGTACGCTGTATTACAAAAACAAAAACGGGAAGCTGCGTTTGACCATCAGAGCATGGCGGTGGCTGAGTATTATTATAATCAATGTGCTCTTTTTCCTTTCGTTTCACATTGATCTGCAGATGCTTGAAGGAACACTCAATGGTTCAAGGCTCTTTGGGTTTCACCTCATTGACCCCTTCACGGCACTGGAGATCTTCGCTTCAGAGCACCACTTCCATACCAATGTGATCATAGGGAGTCTGACACTGGTGATCTTCTATTTTCTTGTAGGCGGGAAGGCATACTGCTCGTGGGTATGCCCCTATGGGCTTTTGAGCGAGATAGGGGAGCGGATCCATCAGATACTGGTCAGAAAGAAGATCATCAAAGAGCATAAGTTTACACCGCATGTGCGTTTTGTATTTTGGGGTATTTTTCTTGCGGCTGCTGCGATAGACGGCTATCTGGTCTTTGAGGTGATCAATCCGATCGGCTACATAAGCCGTGCGATCACTTACGGCTGGAGTCTGGCGCTGGTATGGGTGTTGGTGGTACTTTTCATAGAGATATTCTACTCACGCAGGGCATGGTGCAAGTATCTCTGTCCGATCGGCACAACCTACAATATGCTTGGATGGGTCAGTATGACCAAAGTCAAATGGGATATGAACAAGTGCGACCACTGCGGCGCCTGTCTGAATGCCTGTTTTGAAGAGCATGTACTGGAGTTTATCAAGCCGAAGTATGATAAAGAGAGAAAAGAAAAAGGGGTCGATACCCAACTGGTTGTCAATGGTGACTGTACGCTGTGCGGACGCTGCTTTGATGTTTGCCATACCGATGCCTACAACTATGATTTTAGGCTGAAGGATCTTATTTGATGTTGGTAGAGGCAAAAGGTGTAACCAAAACATTTATGGGGAGCCGGGTACTCGACAATATTGATCTTTCCATTCAGAGAGGTGACCGTATCGCGATGATGGGGCCCAATGGTGCTGGCAAAACCACACTGGTACGCGCCATACTCGGATTTTACCATATCGACAGCGGAACGATCCGCGTGAAGGGAGCGGATCCTGTCAAAGAGAGGGTGAATGTACTCAAGCGTATCTCTTTTATTCCGCAGCTGCCGCCGCCGGTGAAGTTGAGTCTGGAAGAGCTCTTGACCTATGTAGAGCGCAGTTCGGGGGTGTCCCGGGAAAAGATCTTTGAAGAGTCCGAGAGGATGGAGCTTGATCTCAAACGACACATCGCCAAACCTTTCTTCAAACTCTCCGGCGGGATGAAGCAGAAACTGTTGATCGCGATCGCGCTCTCCAAAAAGAGTGACTTGCTGATCTTTGACGAGCCTACCGCTAACCTTGACCCCAAAGGGCGGGAGAAGTTCTATGAGCTGCTGAGTGAGATCGATGCCTCCTGTTCCACACTCTTCATTACCCACAGACTCGATGAGATCGAAGGGCTGGTCAACAGAACGATCTATATGGATCTTGGAAAGGTGGTGGAAGATGAAACGGTTTAGTCTGATACTTTTGACGGGACTCTTCGTGCTGTTCGGTTTTTCCGGATGTGACAAAAAACCTGTAGGTGCCGCAGCGCAGATGCACTGGGACAGAGATATGTGCGAACGGTGCAAGATGGCGATCAGTGAGCGTAGGTTTGCCGCACAGGTGATTGACCCTCGGACAGGAAAAGTCTACAAGTTTGACGATCTGGGGTGCGCCGTGCTCTGGATGGATGAGGAGAAGATCCCGTGGAGAGAGAAAGCGATCCTCTGGATCACCGATGCCAAAACCGGTGAATGGATCGATGCGCGCAAAGCCCTGTATATGGAGGGGGCTATCACCCCTATGGCATACGGACTGGCCGCCTACAGCAAAAAGACGCTGCCCAAAGGGACACGCCCTGTGGATTTTAAAACAGCAATAGAAAGGATCAGAGAGGTAGAAGAAGCGAATAACAAAAGGGCAGGGGCATACTGATGAAAAATATTTTTCTGATCGCCTATCTCGATGTCAAAGAGTCGCTCCGCTCCAAGTGGTTCTATGTCTATTCGGTTGTCTTTGGCGGATTGATGGCGCTCTTCTTTATTACCGGTGTTTCCGACTCGGTGGTGATGGGCTTTACCGGACTCAGCCGTATGCTGCTCATTTTCATTCAGGTGACGATCATCATCCTGCCGATCTTCATTTTGATCACCACGGTAAAGTCAATCTCGGGAGACAGGGAGAGTAATGTACTGGAGTACATGCTCTCGTTTCCTGTGGCGCTGAAAGACTACTACTGGGGCAAGATGCTCGGACGCTTTTTGACCGTCTTTATGCCGGTACTGCTCTCTCTGCTGCTGGGAGTCCTATTTGGTCTTTTCAAGGGTGGGCAGATGCCGTGGGCGATGGTCTTTCTCTACTCGGCACTGCTCTTTTCGCTCAGTTTTGTCTTTCTGGGATTGGCATTTTTGCTCTCGACCATCGTTAAGTCGACCGATATTGCACTGGGCAGCGCCTTTATGGTCTGGATCATTCTGCTGGCGTTTATCGATATCGCATTGATGGGATTGATGCTCCAAAACAGGATCAGTGACGGGCTGATCGTCTCTCTGGCGCTGCTCAATCCCGTGGAGGTTTTCCGTATCGGGGCGATCTCCCTGTTTGATCCGGAACTGACTGTCATAGGACCGGTTGCCTACTATCTTCTCGATACACTCGGGACGACATGGATGATGGTATATGCCATAGTCTATCCGATCATTATCGGTATGGTACTTGCTTTTTTTGGCTATATGGCATTCAGAAAAAAAGATCTTTTGTAAGGAGGATATATGAAACGAGTGATAGCGCTCTTTTTAATCTGCATCGGTATGGCGGCTGCAGAAGGTACTTTTCAGCCAAAAGTATTGTTGCTTGAGCAGAATGCGACCGATCCGATCTATCAACTGCCATTGAAAAAGTATGAGAAGTGGCTCTGTGAAGCGGAACTGAAGAATGGTAAGAGGGTACAATTTGTATCAGTCAAGGCAATGATGCAGGTCTATCAGCATCAAGAGTATTTCATCAAACACGGTGTTTTGAAAACCGGCATTCAGGCACTCTATGTGCAGGATTACCTCGACGGGAAACGGATAGATGCCACAAAAGCGGTCTATCTGTTCGGCAGTAGGATCGTCGGACCGCACGGTGATGACCTGATCCCCTTTGCCTCGGAAGCCCATGCCAAACTCTTCATGATGAAGCACGGCGGCACCAAGATCCTGCCGTTTGAGAAGTTGAGCAAAGGATTGATACGATATTTGGATATGTGAGCAGCGTAAAGAAATCGACACCTGCGTGTCGATTTTAGCTGCGGAACCGGAGCGGTGCCCTGACCGAAGGGAGGAAATGCCCTTGGGGTACGTAACGCAGTGGAGCCGCGCAGGCAAGATCCGTGAAGCTGCGGAACCGGAGCGGTGCCCTGACCGAAGGGAGGAAATGCCCTTGGGGTACGTAACGCAGTGGAGCCGCGCAGGCAAGAACCGTTAAAAATCGAGACCTGCGTGTCGCTAAAATAAAGATCAAGAGCAACAAGAGGAGTAAGCCATGAAAAGACCAACCCCCATCGATGAAGAGATCATACTCGAAAACAATGTTTATATAGAGAGCGATACCGATCTCAAAGGGATCATCACCTATGTCAACGACTATTTTGCAGAGATCTCCCGATACAGCAAAGAGGAACTGATTGGACAGCCGCACAGTATTGTCCGTCATCCTGACATGCCGAAGATCCTTTTTAAGATTCTTTGGAGCCGTATCCAGAACGGGCACAACTTCATTGCCGCAGTCAAAAACCTTGCCAAAGACGGCAGGTACTACTGGGTCTTTACCGATTTTGATATTTTGCGTAATGAAGCGGGAGAGCCGATAGGCTATAAAGCATCACGTAAGAAAATATCCAAACATGTGACCGATGTCCTCGATCCGATCTACAAGAAACTGGTTGAGATTGAAAAAGAGGGCGGGATGGAAGCCTCCGAAAAGTATCTGAATGATTTCCTTAAATCACATGGGGATGATATTACGGTAGATAACCTGCTTGAAGAGATTCATCGATTCTATTAACACTAATTTAACACTGATATATTATGATAACCTATCAAAATTATAAGGAAGTACTATGAAAAAAATACTTATTGTATTGCTAACACTTGGTGCCTTGATGACAGTATCTCAAGCGGAGATGAAGTGTGCCGCAGGCAAATGCGGTGCGGCGATGAAGCAGGCAAGCCAGTCCAGAACGATGAATAAGCCCAAAAAGATGATGAAGCTGTTTCAGGCGGTACCCAAAGACAAAGCAACCTTGCTGCAAAAAGGAGAGGCTAAAGCTTTCTGTCCACAGTGCGGAATGACACTGCCAATGTTCTATAAAACCAACCATGCAGCTACCGTAAACGGTAAAGTAAAGCAGTACTGCTCCATCCATTGCTTGGCGGAAGAGATGCTTAGGGGGGCAAAACCTACGGATATAAAAGTAGTAGATGTTGCAACTTTGAAGTTTATTCCTGTTGATAAAGCTTTTTATGTGGTAGGCAGCCACAAAAAAGGAACGATGACCATGGTGAGCAAATACGCTTTTGGCAGTAAGGCGGATGCCGAAGCTTTTGCCAAAGCCAATGGCGGAAAAATAACTGACTTCAAAGGGGCGCTGGATGCTGCCAAGGCGGAGTTTGAGAAAGACAGCAAGATGATCGCCAAAAAGCAGGCGATGATGGCAAAAAAGGGTGCGATGCTCTACGCCAACAAGTGTCAAAAGAGTGAAGAGAAGTTTGCCTCCACCGCAGAAGCCAAAGCCTACATCATCAGTCATAAACTCTGCGAAGGACTCAACGGAAAGCAGCTGCAGGCGGTAGGACTCTACTTGTACCACAAGCACTAATCTGATACACTTTCGGAACTGATGGCTTCAGCCTCGCTTGGGCGGGACTGAAATCTTCGATTTTGAGATTTGGGTTTTTCAAAGAGTCAAATCATAATAGAAATTTATGTTAAAATAAAACATAAGTTCTATTGGGAGAGATTAAAATGTATGCAACAGAATTTAAAACCATTGTGAATGAGCCTTTTATTGCCATACCTGAATATGAAAAATTTAAAGGTAAAGAGGTACGGATTGTGGTACTGAACCTTGAAAATCAGAGCAGTGAAGAGAAGCAAGAAGATTTTTTTGATACCATTATTAGGCAGCCAAAACATATTGAAAATATTTCATTTCTCTCAAGAGAAGAAGCCAATGAGCGATAAGCAACGGGTTTTTATCGACTCCAATCTATTTCTATATGCTTTTAATGATGCCGATATGCCAAAACATCAAAAAGCTATTGAAATTATCACAAACAGGCATTGTAGCAATATTATTAGTATACAAATTATTAACGAAGTAAGCAACAATATGCTTAAAAAACTCTCTTTTACCAATAGGGAAGTCAAAGCATTTGTTGAAAGTTGTTATGGACGCTATGAGGTACAACCAGTAACAGAAGAGGTATTTATCAAAGCGTGCGATATTCGAGAACGGTATCGTATCTCTTACTATGACTCTATCGTAATCTCATCAGCTTTAGTTGCTAATTGTGACTATTTGTACAGTGAAGATATGCAACATCAACAAAAAATAGAGGATACGCTAACGATTTTCAATCCTTTTTATGAGGCGCCCCAATGAGAAAAACCATCATCACCATACTTGTAGGCACGCTCTGTCTGCTTGGAATGCCGCCTTCGAGTGAAAAAGCGGCAAAACTTGCACAAAAAGGCAAGCGCATCATCTCTGTACTCTGCGATGAAAAAAATCTGCCCGAAGCCAAGGCAACGGTAAAAGAGACGATGAAAGCGATCAAAAGTTCTCATGCCTGCAGTCCTTTGTCCAAGGTAAAGCTGGAAGCTGTGGCGTACTATCTGCAACATCAAAATATCCAAGCAGATCATATGCATCTTGTCGTACCCAAAGATGCCAAATGTCCCGTCTGCGGTATGTTTGTCGCCAAGTACCCCAAGTGGTCCGCGATGATACGGCATGATGGCAAAGTTTACTATTTTGACGGGGTGAAAGATATGATGAAGTACTATATCTTTGATGGTGACTTTCCTTTCGATCGTACCCATGTCTCCAAGATGATGGTAAGCGACTACTATACCATTGAGGCGATCTCTGCCAAAGAGGCGTTCTATGTGCTTGATGCCGATGTCTATGGACCGATGGGGCATGAACTCATACCTTTTAAAAATGAAAAGAGCGCCAAAACCTTTCTGGAAGAGCATCATGGCAAAAAGATCGTTCGGTTTGATGAGATCACGGGAAAAATGTTGATGAGACTCGATGGGATTGTTGAGTAGATGGTAAAACCCTTTTTGGTACTTATGGCATTTTTGACACTGTTGGCGGGTGTAGCGGCGGCGCACTATTGGTTCTATGACAGAGCGGCGCCGCTAAAAAGGATGGAGCAGACAACGGCACTTACGCAGATCGTCTCTCCGGCGCTGAGTGTCACCTATGCCGAGCCGAGACTCCTTTTATATGAGGCGCCCTCCAACCCTGCCTACCCGCAGATGCAGCCGATCAACCGAATGGATTTTGTCTATGCAGAGTAACGCCTTTTTCCACCTTTTGACCCTGTTGCTCTTCAAGCAGCGAAGCAAACATATCGGGGCGGTGCTCATCTCGGTGATCATTATCTTTTTGCTAAGTGCCGTACTCTTTCTCTCCTCCTCTATCCAGCACGCACTCTATGCGACGCTCCAAAAGCAGGGTGATTTCACCATAACCCGCATTCAAGCGGGAAGTGCTGTCAATACGCCGACTGACTGGATCGACAAGATCTTGGAGATCGAGGGGGTGACCGATGTGGCACCGAGGATTTATGGCAGGTACTTTTTTGCTCCGAGAGAACATAGTTTTTTGGTGGTAGGCATCGACTTTTTTGACCGTCAAAACAGCCAAAATCTCCAAGCGCTTATAGAGGGCATAGATCTCAAACGCTTTCTCTCGGAGGACAATATGATTGTCGGCGAAGGGGTAAAAACATTTCTTCGGTCACACTATTTTACCAAAGATTTCACCTTTAAAACACCCAGTGGCAATTTCAAAAAAGTTGGTATCTACCAAACCCTTCCAAAAGAGAGTAATCTTATTGCCAATGATATGATCGTGATGCCCATCGATCTGGCACGGGAGATCTTCGGATTGGGGGAGAACGAGGTGACCGACATCACATTCAATGTCCCCAACTTGGCAGAGTGGGACAACATCGTCACCAAACTCCATCTGCTCTTTTATGATGTAAGAGTGGTGGAAAAACGGGAGATCAAAAAGGCATACCGCAACCTCTACAACTATAAAGGGGGACTCTTTTTGATCCTCTATCTGATCACACTGGTGACCTTTATGCTCATCCTTTACCAACGCTATGCGATGGTCTATTCGACAGAACGTAAAGAGATCGGTATCTTACGTGCAGTAGGATGGAGTATTAAAGATGTCTTAAAGTTAAAACTCTATGAAAATCTCATCATTGTTGTGGTTAGTTTTGTTACAGGGGTGCTATTGGCGTACTTCTATGTCTTTATCCTTGGTGCCCCACTACTCAAAGAGATCTTTCTTGGCGGTGCCAATCTTGCCAATAATGTTACTTTTGTGCCTGTGATAGAGTTTGGTATTTTGGGATCGATCTTCCTCTTCTATGCGGTGCCTTTTTTGGCGGCAGTGCTGATCCCTGCGTGGAAGATTGCGGTGACACCACCCAAAGAGGCAATGTTGTGATAAGCGATGTTGCGATGAAAATCGAGTTCTCTGATAACTCACCGGTTTCACTCGATAGCTCTGGCAGTCGTGAACGCAAGCGCCCCTTTCAGGGGTTGGGCACTCCTTTGTCGCCATCGAGTGAAACCTCTGTTAATAACGGTTTGGAAACTCATATTGGATATATAAGTCCAAAAAACCATATAATTATTGGGTTTTCAAGTCCAATTTAGATAGAAACTGAAAGATATAGACTAAAAAAGGAACCCCAATGGTAATGCTGGAAAATGTCAACAAGATCTACCATGATGGAACGCCACAGGCGTTTGAAGCCCTCAAGTCGGTCAATCTTTCTGTCGCCAAGGGTGAAACTGTGATCTTAAGCGGGGTCAGCGGCAGCGGCAAATCGACACTCCTTTCGCTTATCGCCGCATTGGATAAGCCTAGTAGCGGCAAGATCGTCGTCAATGGCGAGTTGATCTCCAAGCTACCCGATCTCCACGCCTCGGCTTATCGCGCCAAGACTATCGGCGTGGTCTTTCAGCACTTCAATCTCATAGAGTCGCTAAGCGTTGAGGAGAATGTTATCGTGCCGCTTGTGCATTCGGGCATGGAGATAGAGAGGGTCAAAGCGGAAGCGCACAAGAGTATGGCGCTTGCCTCTATCGCACACAAAGCATCACAAGAGGTCAAGGCGCTATCGGGCGGCGAGAAACAGCGGTGTGCGATCGCCAGGGCGTTGGTACATTCGCCGGCACTTATTTTGTGTGATGAGCCGACTGCGAACCTTGACAGAGCCAATTCACTCAAATTTATAGAGATACTCCAGTCACTGCACGATCTGGGCAAAACGATCATCGTCGCTACCCACGACCCTCTCTTTGAAACCCTTCCTTTTGCAAGCAGGGTGGTACAGATGGAAGATGGCACAATCGTAGAGGATCAAGCGGGTGAATGAGATACTTCTGAACAATGCGGTCATTGTCTATCTGCTCTCTGAGAGCATACTCTATCTGCTGCTGTTTGTAGCTTCGGTGGTGACGGCGGGGCTGGTGCGAAAGTGGGACTTCGATGCGTTTACCGCTACGCAGTTTTCCTTGGAGAATCGCTCCTATCTTGTGGTGACCATTATCTTCTTCACAATGATCCTTAAGTTGCTGTTATTGCCTTACTTTGTCTATACAATTGATACCCTCTCCGAGCTTGTGCCTGGAGCAATGTGTGGTGCAGGAGTCATCAAAGCCAATGTGTATGGCAATCCTTTGCTTGTGTTGAAAATAGTTATCCTTTTTTTGAGTGGATTGTGGCTTAGTATCAACAGTCTGGATCTCAAAGCGAAGAACTATCCCTATCTCAAATTTAAGTCGTGGTTTTTTCTCCTGCTCTTTGGGCTTTTTAGTCTGGAGGTACTTCTGGACATCCTCTACTTTACCCATATCGAGACTGTTAAGCCGGTTACATGCTGTTCTGTCATATTTGGTCAGGCGGAGGGACTCAACCCTCTCCCGCTGGGGCTTGATATTCCCAAACTGCTTCTGCTTTTCTACCTGCTCTTTGCACTTATTGTGCTTAGTTTTATTGCAGAGGTATTGCCGGTGGTCATTATCTCAAGTCTGCTCTTTATTGCAGTAAGCTATTATTCGGTAGTCTACTTCTTTGGCACCTATATCTATCAGCTCCCTACCCACAAGTGTCCTTTCTGTATGCTTCAGGATCACTACTACTATGTCGGCTATGCAGTGTGGGGATTGTTGCTTTTGGGTACATTTTTTACCATTGACTATGCTGTGATACGGCTCTTTTTTGGTAAAAAAGTAGAACGTTTAAAGCGATTTGCACTACTATTGCTTACCCTTTTTGTTCTGCTGTGCAGCAGCTATGTGGTGTATTATTATCTTAAAAACGGAGTATGGTTATGAAAAAAATAGTAGTAAATTTTTTAATGTTCGTTGTGGTCATTGCTATCATTGTAGTATTGCTTCTTGCTTTCGGTACAGATGAAGGTGGCAAGTATGTTTATAAAAACAACACGGAACATAAAATTATAGAGATCAAACCTAAAGAGTATCACTGCAGTGAATGTAATATGGATATTGAAGAGATGTTTTATCAGGCACAGGTAATCATGCAGAATGGTGATACCCACTTTTTTGATGATATCGGATGTATGGTACTTTGGCTGGAAAAACATAAAGAGGGGATAGCAAGGATGGTGACAAAGACACTTGATACCCATCGCTGGATTGATCCTAAAAAAGCGTGGTATACACGTATTGCAAATGATCCTATGGGATATGGGTTCGCAGCAGTTGAAAAGAAAAAAGAGGGATTGATATCCTATGATGAGATGAGAATACTTATGCTTCAGGGGAAACATCTTCATGACCCTTTTGTAAAGAAAAAATTGCTCCAAAAGCAGCAGAGCCATTAAAAGATAGATGCTTTTTATGAACTTTTTGCTATACTTGTGCGTACTTTCAAACACTTAAGGAGTAATCAATGGCATTATTTGATGATGTAAAAGAAGTAGTTGTTGAACAACTGAATGTGAGCCCGGATGAGGTTAAAGAAGAGTCTAAGTTCGTAGAGGATCTTGGGGCTGACAGTCTTGATGTCGTTGAGTTGGTTATGGCTCTGGAAGAGAAATTTGATATTGAGATCCCTGACGATCAGGCGGAAGCGATCGCTACAGTCGGAGATGCCATCAAGTTCATCGAGAGCGCAAACGCGTAGGTTTTACAGTCTTTCCTTCGGGAAAGACAGTAAGAAATAGATGAGTGTTTGCGTAAATATTCACCTATATCTTATGAAAGCAGATAGATAGGAGAAGCAGTGAAAAGAGTAGTGGTAACAGGTTTGGGAATGATCAACTCTCTAGGGTTGGATAAAGAGAGTGCTTTCTCGGCTATAGTAGATGGAAAATGCGGTATCAAGGAGATCACTTCATTCGATACTGAAAAACACTCGGTTAAAATTGCGGGAGAGATCACCGATTTTGATCCGACAACTGTTATGGATGCCAAAGAGGTCAAAAAGGCGGACAGATTCATTCAGCTCGGACTGAAAGCTGCTGCCGAGGCGATTGCAGATGCAAATTTGCCTGAAGATACTGACCATGACAGTTTTGGAGTAGCATCTGCGTCAGGAATCGGCGGGCTGATCAATATTGAAAAGAACTCTGTGATTGCCGAAACACGCGGGCCAAGAAGAATCTCTCCTTTCTTTATTCCCTCTTCTCTTGTCAATATGCTTGGCGGATTTGTTTCGATAGAACACAGCCTGAGAGGACCGAACCTCTCTTCTGTTACAGCATGTGCAGCGGGTACCCATGCAATAGGTGAAGCGGTAAAATCGATCATGATCGGTACAGCGGACAAGATGCTTGTTGTCGGTGCTGAAGCCGCTATCTGTGCAGCCGGAGTAGGCGGGTTTGCCGCGATGAAAGCACTCTCTACCCGCAATGACGATCCGCAAAGTGCCTCCAGACCGTTTGACAAGGATCGTGACGGATTTGTGATGGGTGAAGGTGCGGCTGCACTGGTACTTGAAACCTATGAAGATGCCGTTGCCCGCGGTGCAACGATTTACGGTGAGGTGATCGGTTTTGGTGAAAGTGGTGATGCAAACCATATCACTACACCAACGATGGATGGCCCGCTGCGTGCGATGAAAATGGCATACAAAATGGCGGGAGAGCCGAAAGTAGACTATGTCAATGCGCACGGAACTTCTACCCCTATCAATGACAAAAATGAAACAGGCGCGCTTAAAGAGCTCTTTGGCGGTAAAGAGAACTGCCCTCCGGTCAGTTCTATTAAAGGGCAGATCGGTCACTGTCTTGGTGCTGCAGGTGCAATTGAAGCGGTTGTCTCTTTGATGGCAATGAGAGACGGCGTATTGCCTCCAACCATCAACTACACTACACCGGATGAAAACTGTGATCTTGACTATGTCCCAAATGAGGCAAGAAAAGCAGATATCAATGTCGTTATGAGTAACTCCTTCGGTTTTGGCGGTACCAACGGCGTTGTAATCTTCAAGAAAGTATAATCGGAGTATCCCACATGGCAACTTATTTAGATTTTGAAAGCAAGATAGAGAAGATACAGGAAGAGATCGTCTCTGCCCATGCCGTTGCCAATCTTGAACAGGTTGAAAAGCTGCAGAAAGAACTTCAAAAAGAGGTTGAAAAGACATTCAGCTCACTTAGTGACTATCAGAAGCTTCAGCTTGCACGCCACCCTGACAGACCCTATGCGCTTGACTACATTAAACTGATTCTTGAAGATGCCTATGAGATCCACGGTGACAGGGCTTTCCGTGATGATCCGGCGATTCTCTGCTATATCGGTTGGATTGACGGACAGAAGACAATGGTGATCGGGGAACAGAAAGGACGTGGAGTCAAGAACAAGATCAAGCGTAATTTTGGTATGCCAAATCCTGAAGGGTACAGAAAAGCGCTTCGTGCCGTAAGACTGGCGGAGAAGTTCAACATTCCTGTCCTGATGCTTATAGACACTCCGGGCGCCTATCCGGGGCTTGGTGCGGAAGAGCGTGGACAGAGCGAAGCGATCGCCCGTAACCTTTTTGAATTTGCCGCAACCAAGGTGCCGATGGTATCTGTTGTGATCGGAGAGGGCGGTTCCGGAGGCGCGCTGGCAATCGGTGTGGCCGACAAGCTTGCCATGATGCGTTATTCAGTCTTTGCCGTGATCTCTCCGGAGGGATGTTCTGCGATTTTGTGGAACGACCCAAGCAAAGTTGAAACCGCTACCAAAGCACTCAAAATCACGCCAAATGATCTGCTTGAGCACAAGCTGATCGATGATGTATTGGATGAACCGCTGATTGGGGCACACCGCGATAAAAAAACAGCCGCAGAAGTGTTGAAACGATACTTCCTTGATACTGTCAAAGAGCTCAAAGAGCTCTCTTTGGAAGAACTGCTTGAGAAACGCTATGAGAAGCTTACCTCTGTAGGCGCATTTAGCGAATAACCCTCGCATGATACACGAGATAGCCGCATATTTTGTCGATACTATAGGCAGTATGGGCTACTGGGGCATTTTTCTTTTGATGTTCCTTGAAAGTACCTTTTTCCCTTTTCCAAGCGAAGTGATCATGATTCCTGCCGGCTATCTCGCCTATCAGGGTGAGATGAATCTCTATATGATTGTACTTGTCGGCATTGCGGGATCTGTAGCGGGCGCACTCTTTAACTACTATATCGCAGTCTATTTTGGACGATCCTTTTTGCTGAAGTATGGCAAGTATATGCTCATCAAACCCCATACCCTTGAAAAACTTGAAACCTTTTTTCAAAAACACGGAGAGGTCTCAACATTTAATGGCAGGCTTATCCCCGGTATCAGACAGCTGATCTCACTGCCTGCGGGACTGGCGAAAATGAATGTGGCAAAATTCTCGTTCTATACGGCACTGGGAGCAGGTATCTGGGTTATTGTACTGGTGGCACTGGGCTATCTGCTTGGATCAAACAAGACACTTATCTCCCAATATTTGCACACGGCGACACTGATTGCACTGTTGGGGGTTGTTTTTATTACACTCTTTTATGTGGTCAGGGAAAAAAGGCGTAAACGTATATTGGATGAATAAAAGTGTGATTGGTGTATTGGTTATTGGTTGACTGATGATTGGGGAGAGGTAACCCCTAAAGTATCCACCCTTTGACCTTCCGTTTCTTGATTTTCACTCCGTTTTTCAAAGCCTTGAGTACCTTGTCTGATGCATGGTGGTGCAGGGCGATGTAGCTTCTGTTTTGGGTAAGATCGATCCTCCCTACCTCTTTTGTATCCAAACCTATCTCTTTGCAAAGTGTTCCGAGGATATCCCCTTTGCGGAGTTTGTCCCGTTTGCCGCTGCCAAGGCAGAGTGTATCCCACTCTGAGAGCATATGACAGTCACCATCTGTACGCAGTGTTTTGGCATCACCTTCTGTGGCACGGTCTCTGATATAGGCGGTCTTTGGGTTGATATGGGTACCGGTGAGTGAGATAGCGGTACCGTTTGCATCCGCTCTTCCTGTACGCCCTATACGGTGGGTATAGACCTCTTCATCAAAAGGAAGATCATAGTTGATCACCATATCTACCCCTTTGATATCCAGCCCTCTGGAGGCAACATCGGTAGCGACCATGATCCTTCTGGAACCGTTGGCAAACAGGATAACCGCCTCATTGCGTTGGGACTGGTCAAGGTCACCATGCAGGGCAATAACACTGTGGCGCTGCGCCTGCAGCTTTTGGGAAAGTGCAATAACATCATTTTTGGTATTGGCAAAGATCAGCAGAGAGTCTGGCATATAACTGCCAATAAGCAATTTGAGTGTTCTGAACTTTTCATTTGTTTCATAGTAGGTCTCTGCAATCTTTTGGATTTCATGCTCGGTTTCTACTTTAATGACCTTTGGTGTATGCAGCAGCCTGTTGGCAAGCTGTTCGATTTTTGGGGAAAAGGTTGCCGAAAAGAGCAGTGTTTGGTGCTCTTTAGATGTATGGTTGATGATCTTTACAATATCATCATAAAACCCCATATCGAGCATTCTGTCTGCTTCATCGAGTACAATACGGGCAATATTTGAAAGATCCAGGGTTTCTTTGGAGAGGTGATCGAGCAGACGTCCCAGTGTGCCAATGAGAATATGGGCACCTTTTTGCAGGGAATCTGCCTGTGTACGCAGTGGTGTACCCCCATAGAGGGTGAGGATCTTGAGGTTGGATTTAAAGGCAGCAACCTCCCTCAATACAGTAGCAACCTGATCGGCAAGCTCTCTTGTAGGTGTAACAACAAGGGCTTGCGGAAGATGACCGGATGGATCCGCCTCCATAAGCAAGGGAATACCAAATGCTAACGTTTTTCCTGAGCCAGTCTTGGATTGGACAATAAGATCTTTTCCCGCAAGTATAGCGGGGATGCTTTCCCTCTGGACGGGAGTCATCGTATGCAGACCAAGGCTTTTCAGTC
>JALVGO010000268.1 GCA_027029065.1 Sulfurovum sp. | reverse complement strand
TATGGTGGAATGACGGAGAGGATTTTGCTTCGTTGGGGATCGGGCATTTTATCTGGTTTCCAAAAGACCATACCGAGCGGTTTCGGGAGGTCTTTCCGATGGTCATCGCCTTTATGCAGCAGCGGGGCGTTACGATGCCTGCCTGGCTGACACCGCAGAGTGACTTTCCGTGGAAGAGCAAAGCTGCTTTGATGTGGGCGAAAAAAGTCAAAAGCCCCCGTTATATGGAACTTTTTACATTTTTGAAACGCACGATGCCCGAGCAGGCTGCCTTTATGGCACAGCGTACCAAAGAAGCCCTGCCACAGATGCTTGCCACAATCGATAACCCCAAAAAAGCCGAAACAATCAAACGCCGTTTTGAGAAGATGCTCTACAAACAAGACGGTAGCATCGATGAGAGGGGACTTTACATTCTCATTGACTACACCAACTTCAAAGGTGAAGGCACCCTTGAGAGTGAGCGTTACAAAGGGCAGGGGTGGGGACTGCTGCAGGTGCTTGAGCATTTTGACGAACACAACCCTGACAAATACAGAGCTTTTGCTGATGCCGCCAAAGCGATGCTTGACCGTCGCATTAAAAACTCACCGCCGGCACGGGGTGAGGAACGCTGGCGAAAAGGGTGGTTTAAGCGGTTGGATACGTATTGGAGATAGCAAAAGGAGATATGCCACTTTGACAAGCACAAAGTACCATGTTATAATATGGTAAAAAGTAAGGTAAAAAATATGGCTATAACATATGGTGATGATAAAATGGAAAAAGTGACATTCAATATGCCTTCTGAGCTAAAAGCCAAACTGACGATACTGAAAGAGGAGATGCATGTTTCATTTTCTACACTCTACAATGAAGCACTTGAACGTTTTGTAAAAGAAAAAGAGCTGGATAAGTGGGAAAAAGGAGCAAAGATAGCTTCCAAGGACAATGCTTATATTACGCTTGCTGAAGAGTTGGGTGAAGACGATGGAGAGCTGTATGCATATTGAGCAAGCAGAGATCTGGTTGATTGAGTTTTACCCCAAAGTAGGCAGTGAAATCACAAAAAAAAGACCCGGGTTAGTGGTAAGCCACAATGTTATAGGGAGATTGCCGCTTAAGACTGTGGTACCGATAACTGACTGGAAAGAGCAATATAAAGATTATCCATGGATGGTCAAAGTGAAAAATGATGCCATTAACGGTTTGGGCAAACGCTCAGCAATCGACTGTTTTCAGATCAAAAACCTGTCGCATGACCGATTTATCCAAAAACTTGGTGAAGTAGATGAACGTGTACTGCAAAAGGTACATGCAACTATTGTAAAAACACTCAATCCAATGTATGCAATCAGATAATGAGCGAATATATGAAGAAAGAAAATATTGAATTAATGATCAATAGTGATCTTTTGCGTCTTGCAAAAGAGTACAATATTGATTTGGATGAAGCATTAGAAAGATCTATTGAAAAAGCATTGTCACTCAAGAATAATGCAGTGACAAATGATAAAGAAAAAGATACAGAGGAACTGTAATGCAACTCTCCTACTACCTTGACCGTATCAGTAAATATGCAGGGCTGCTTGCAGCCGTACTGGTGACACTCTTGGCACTTCTGGTGGCGTACGATGCGATGATGCGCTATCTTTTCAGTGCGGGTTCCATCGCTCTGCAGGAGGTGGAGTGGCATCTGTATGATGCTGTCTTTCTGTTGGGGCTGAGTTATGCGCTCAAGCATGGCAAGCATGTACGGGTGGACATCTTCTTTGACCGCTACGGGCATGATGCAAAGCAGATCATACAGATACTTTCCATGCTCTTTTTGCTGCTGCCGTTTGCCGCGCTCTTTACCTTTGATGCATACGACATGGCACTGCAAAGCTACCTGCAGCACGAAGTATCGCCCGATCCGGGTGGACTAGGGGCTAGATGGATTATAAAGTCGGTACCGGTGCTTTCATTTGTGCTGCTCATGGTACAGGCACTCAGTGAAGTGCTCAAAGCCTACCGTCAACTTGAGAACAAAAAGCTTTTGTGGCGCATACTTGGCATCGTAGTACTCTTTGGTGCTCTGGTATATATGGCATGGTACAACCGTATGGCATTCTGGGTCGATCCTGTCTTTTTGATGTTTGCTATGGCACTGGTGCTGCTGCTTGCAGGCTTTCAGGTAGCGTTTGTTTTTGGCGGTACGGCACTCTTTTTTGCGCTGATTTCAGATGAAGTAGGGCTGCATGTGCTTGAGATGCTCCCTTACCGTACCTACGGCATCATGGGCAATGTGACACTTATGGCGGTACCGCTTTTTATCTTCATGGGATTGATCTTGGAAAAATCAAAGATGGCAGAAGAACTGCTACACGCTATGGGACAGCTCTTTGGTTCGGTGCGAGGCGGACTGGCGGTGTCGGTGGTACTTGTGGGGGCAATACTTGCGGCAAGTACGGGTATTGTGGGGGCCTCTGTGGTGATGATGAGCCTTATAGCCCTGCCGTTGATGCTTAAACAGGGCTACGCTCCCACGCTTGCCAGCGGCTCTATCGCAGCCAGCGGTACACTTGGACAGCTCATCCCACCTTCGATTGTGCTGATTGTACTGGGTGATCAGATGCACCTTAGCGTGGGCGATCTCTTTAAAGCAGCCGTGGTTCCGGGACTATTGCTGATTGTGCTTTATATCCTGTATATTTTGCTCTTTGCATGGCTTAAACCAGGTGCTGCACCTGCCATTGTCTCAGACAAACCCTACAGTATGGTGTTCAAAAGTGCGCTCAAAGCCATCATCCCGCCGCTACTGCTTATTGGTGCGGTGCTGGGGAGCATCTTTGCAGGGATTGCCTCTCCGACCGAGTCTGCAGCGGTCGGGGTAATCGGTGCGATGGTGTTGTCAGTCTATAACCGTGTGTTTTCCTTCTCTCTGCTGCGTTATGCGGCAGTTGAGACCGTGAAGCTGACAGCAATGATCTTTATGATCCTCATTGGAGCTACAGCCTTTTCACTGGTATTCAACGAACTTGGCGGTGGCGATATGGCGTTGCAGTTCTTTACGGGTGATGTAGGCAGCAAATGGGCGTTTATCTTCATCGCAATGGCGGTGATCTTTGCACTTGGATTCTTCATCGACTTCATTGAGATCGCCTTTGTGGTCGTGCCTATTTTGGTTCCCATCGTTGCCAGCTTTGGCATCGATCCTGTCTGGTTTGCCATACTCATTGCCATGAACCTTCAGGCAAGCTTCCTTACCCCTCCGTTTGGTTTTGCACTCTTTTATCTCAAAGGCGCGGCGGGTGACAAGGTTAGTACGGCAGATATCTACAAAGGGGTAGTACCCTTTATCGGGCTGCAGGTGCTGGCACTGTTGATTATTATCATGTTTCCAGAGCTTATCTATCTGTTTGGAAGATAGATAGGGTTTTAGATATATTTTTTGGATTTAAATCTTAGGTTTGGTACGTTTCTATACATTTTAACACTAATTCATAAATATAATTGTTTTTTTTGTATGTTTAGTATCATATATTTTGATAGAATTAGGTTTATTCTATCAAAATAAAAAAGGATTAATTGTGAAGAGAAAAATAGTATTTTCAACAATTGCTTTATCGGCATTGTTTTTAACAACTACAGTTCAAGCAAATACAGAACCACATGTGCAAAAGCATGAAACCCATGCAAAACACTGGGGATATATGGGAGATACAGGTCCAAGCCATTGGAGTGAAGTAAGTCAAGAATTTTATATGTGTTCAGAAGGTAAACAGCAATCACCGATTAATGTTGTTGCAACAAAAGACACTGATTTAAAACCATTAGATCTTCAATATAATACCGGTGCATTAGCCATTATTAATAATGGGCATACGATTCAGGTCAATATTGCAGATGGCAGTTTTTTAAAACTTGATGGGACAATTTATAAGTTAAAACAGTTTCATTTTCATGTACCTAGTGAAAATAATATAAATGGAAATGCATATCCTTTAGAAGCACATTTTGTACATGCTTCTGATGATGGTAAATTGGCTGTTATTGCAGTAATGTTTAAAGAGGGAGAGGAAAATCCTGTATTGGCAAAAGCATGGAAAAAAATACCTTCTTTAAAAGTAGGGGAAACAGCAAAGTGTAGCCTTAGTATGGATGATATAAAAGCATTGATGCCTCAAAACAAAGATTATTATAAATTTATGGGCTCTTTGACAACCCCTCCTTGTAGTGAAAATGTAAAATGGCATGTATATAAACATGCATTAAGTGTTTCTAAAGATCAAATTAATACATTTTTTACTACATTCGGTTTCCCAAACAACAGACCGGTTCAGCCACGAAATAACAGACTTGTTGAAGAGTAGGCAAAAATTCAGCTTATTCGTTGGGGGAGTAATAATAGACCTTCTAGCTTTAAGCTAAAAATCTATAGGCTTAAAGCATAGAAGAAGTACTACTAAACATTATATATTCCATATTGATTTTCTGATATTTTAGCTTTTATATTTTGTAATTTTCAACACACTACCGCAATATCTTCCTATAACGTTTCTTATACGTCTTTTTCAGCCGTTGTGCCAGCTGGTGTACTGCCATAGCGTAGTAGCCGCTGTGGTTGTAGCGGGTGATGACATAGAAGTTCTTCGTTCCGTACCAGAGTTCGTCGTAGTGTGCTCTGGAGAGTTTGATGAGGTGTACTTTGCCTTTGTAGGGAAAATGTGATTTTGGGGCGATCCCTTTGAGTGATGCTCTGTGGTAGGCGTGGGTGTAGCCTGTTTTGTGTCCCCGGTAACGGTTGCCGGGGTAGCGTACCCTTGTGGCAACCGGCATGCCTTTTTTCCACCCATGCCGTTTGAAGTAGTGGGCGATGCTGCCGATTGCATCGGCGTAGTTGTTCATCTGGTGAAATCCGTCATTGTTGAAGTCCACCACATAATGCAGGTAGTTGCTCGGCATGAATTGTCCAAGTCCTATCGCCCCTGCGTAGGAGCCTCTGACATTTTTGGAGTTGACTTTTTCCCGTCGTGTCATCAGCAAAAAGGCTTCAAGCTCTTTGCGGTAGAAGCGTTGTCGTCTGTTCTTCTCAAACGCCAGTGTGGTCAGGGTATCAAAGACGGGAAATTTCCCGCGGTTGACCCCGTAGTGGCTCTCTATACCGATGATAGCGGCAATGTATTCGGGCTCAACCCCGTATCTTCTGTAGGCCTTTTGCAGCCAGTGGCGCTGCCGATGCATAAAGGCTACCCCTTTGCGCACTTTTGTCTCTTTGAGAAACACATGTTCGTACCTGTCCCATGACCCCTGTTTCTTTCTTGGTTTTGTGTAGGTTTTCCTGATCTTGGGGCGAAGTGAGGGCACATAGACTGCCAAAGCCTTTTTCTGGTAGCGTACGCTGGAGAAGAGCTTGGTCAGCTCTTTTTTGCTGAAGTGGTGCGTCTTTGTCATGTGACGGATGAATTGTTGCACATCTCTTTTTTTGGTGTAGTCTTTGGCAAAGAGGGGCTGTATGAGTAGTAAAAGAGCGAAACAAAAGTAGATAAACAGTTTTCTCATACACTTCTCCATAAGTTCCGTATGAATATGCTACAATATTTTAACCCATATGCGCACTACTATACTAAATGAGTGGTGAAGATTGGTGCATGGTGGGGCTTTATGAAACAGAAGGAGCGTGTATGACAGCACAGGATGGGATATCGCTGCTGCAGCAGCGTATGAACGAAGCGGTCATTGGGCAGGAGCATATTGTCGAGCGGATGGTGATGGGGCTGCTTGCGGATGGACATCTGCTTGTCGAAGGGCTTCCTGGACTTGCCAAGACCCGTGCAGTCAGATCGATGGCAGAGCATATCGATACGCACTTTACACGCATCCAGTTTACCCCTGATCTTGCCCCTTCAGATGTGATAGGAGAGGAGCGTCTTTATGAGGAGAACGGAAAGCGGGCATTTCGTCTGCACAAAGGTCCCATATTTGGAAATATTATTTTGGCTGATGAGATCAACCGTGCGCCTGCAAAGGTGCAGTCTGCCATGCTTGAAGCGATGGAGGAGCGTCAGGTGAGTATTGCCGGACAGACCATTGCACTGCCTAAGCTTTTTATTGTTATGGCAACACAAAACCCCATTGAACAGCAGGGTACCTTTCCCCTGTCAGAAGCGCAGAAAGACCGTTTCCTTATGCATGTCAAGATCGACTATGTGACCATGGAGTCGGAGTTTCAGATGCTTAAACTGCTGCAGGATGAAACATTTCATCCAAATACCACGCATGAAAAACTCCCGCAGGAGGTTATCTTTGCAGCACAAAAAGAGGTGGCATCGGTGGACGTGGATGATGCCATAGGACACTACATCGTCGAACTGGTCTTTGCCACACGCTATCCGCTGCGTTACAGCAAGCAGCTTGATATTATGATCGATGTAGGTATCAGTCCACGGGGAACCATAGCCCTGCAAAAATGCAGCCAGGCAAGGGCATGGCTGAAAGGAAGAAGGAAGGTTTTGGTAGAGGATGTCCACGATGTCATCCATGATATATTCAGACACCGTCTGGTGCCCAGTCAGCATACCACGCTCAACGGTACGACGGTAGATCAGATCATTGACATAGTGCTCGAACAGGTACCGCTTCCCAAAGAGAACGGCCCTACAGAAAGAGAAAAAATACTTAACAGGATGCATGCGGAATGAACGACTTCACTATTACACTCAAACCCGATACAGTAGACAACCTGCAGGCCTTTTCGGAGCTTTTGAACAAAGATATCAACACCATGCTCGAAGAGGCGCTTCAGCGCTATTTTGAAGAGGAGCAGCAGAAGCTCATTGAGAAGGGCATAGAGGAAGATGCCTCCATGACCAACCTTGACTATGATGAGTTCTGGGACGGGCTTGATATAGGATGATGTCAGGTAGCAGGGAGTAGGGAGCAGAGGTGATCGACAAGGGTTATTTTTCAACTATTCTCAATGATGAGGTAAATAGAGCAGCTTTGCTTACGCAGGGTCAGATCGGACCCATTTACGTGCTTGGAACACAAAAGGAACGCTATCTTCTCAAAACCTCAGAACCCTCTCACAGACTGCAGACAGAAACCGACATGCTGAAAGATATTAAAAAATATGGCATAGCCGTACCCCAAGTCATCGATGTCTCCCAAAGTCATCTTCTAATGACCTATATACAGGAGGAGAGGGTGGAAATGCAGCAGCAGGAAGTGATGGCAGCAAAGACGCTTGCTGCACTGCACAGTGTCACCAACGATGCCCGTATGTACGGATACTGGTACGATACGACCATAGGACCGTTTGAACAGAAGAATGAGCAGACGCAGTACCACTGGGCACTCTTTTATGCCCAGATGCGGGTGATGCCTATGGCAAAGATATGTTACGACAAAGGGGTGCTTTCCAAGTCGCTGCTTGTACGGCTTGAAGCACTCTGCAGCAAGCTCTACACCCGGATTGATATGTCGAAGATCACGCCGTCACTGATACACGGAGACCTGTGGAGCGGTAACATACTATTTAATATGAATAGTGCGACCCTGATCGATCCTGCAATCTCTTTTGCCGACAGAGAGATGGAGCTGGCATTTATTTTGATGTTCAATACCTTCGGTGAAACCTTCTTTGCACACTACACGCAGACCCATCCGCTCAGTGATGATTTTGAAACAGTCAAAGTACCGCTCTATCAGCTCTACTACTATCTGGTGCACATCGCGCTTTACGGTGAGGCGTACAGCGGCGGACTGACAATGTGTCTTGAAAAACTTAAAGCTTAGGGAAGAAAACATGGCACCTAAAGAGAAGACCCGATGGAAACGCTATCTTAAAGAGATTTTATTGGGTGCCGCAGCTGTTTTTATATTTTCAAATATTATTAGCTATATCCGTGCGCCCAAACTGGAGAGTGACCAACTCTCTCTGGCACCTGCAGTATTGCTAGACGGTACGTTCTATGAGGTACCCAAAGGCAGACCGGTGGTACTGCACTTTTGGGGGACGTGGTGCCCCGTTTGCCGTGCGGAAGCCTCCAACATCGACACACTTGCAAAGGACTATGAGGTGGTGACTGTAGCAGTTAACTCCGGCAGCGCTGAAGCGGTACGTGCCTATATGGAGAAACACAAACTGCACTACCGTGTCATTAACGACCCGGAAGGAAAACTTGCCGCACAGTACCGTGTCAATGTTTTCCCCACCACCTTTATTTTTGATAGCAGCGGCAAGCTGCGTTTTACGGAAACCGGCTATACCACCACAGCAGGTCTTCTTGCACGTATGAATATGCTGTAATACCCTGCTTCTGTCTGTTTTTTGGATATAATGCACGATGAGATAACTATGAAGGAGAATGAAAATGAAATCGATTAAGGTCTTGAAAAAAGGGCTCATGGGGTTTTCTCTGATGGGTGCCATGCTACTGATGGTCGGAACAGTACCGGCAGTTGCAAAAGGGCCGTTAGCGGAGCATGTACAGACAATACACCAACAGCAGACACTCTCTTCTGCACGTATTCAGCGTGTGCTGCAGGAGGCGTATGAAAAGTTCAAATCAGATCAGGGTGGAAAGAATGCTGACTATATCAAAGCACTTGCAGAGGTTGATCCCAAGATATTCGGTATTACACTGGTGACACCGGATGGGAAAGTATATGAGGCAGGAGATGCAAAAGAGGAGGTCTCTATTCAGTCGATCTCCAAAGTTTTTACCGCATGTAAAGTGCTTCAGGAGAGAGGTGCGGCATTTTTGCAGGAGAAAATCGGTGTTAATGCGACAGGTTTGCCGTTCAATTCCATTATGGCGATTGAACTTCATGGAGGAAGTGCTTCCAACCCTTTTGTCAATGCCGGTGCTATTCAGGCAACCTCATGGGTAAAGGCGAAAGATTCCAAAGAGAGATGGTGGAAGATCAAACAGAACATGAATGACTTTGCAGGAAGAAAACTGCCGTTCAAAGAGGATGTCTACCACTCCGAGGTCAATGACAACAAACGCAATCAGGCAATTGCAAAACTGCTCGATGCCTATGGAAGAATGGGTTCCGATCCGCTGGAAGCAACCACAGTCTATACCAAACAGTGCTCTGTCGGTGTTTCTGCACATGACCTTGGTATGATGGCAGCGACCCTTGCCAACCATGGTGTCAACCCAAAAACAGGAAAACGTGTACTTGAAAGCAAATATGTCTCCCGTATTCTTGCAGTCATGGCGACAGCAGGTCTGTATGACAATGCAGGTGACTGGCTCTATATGACCGGTACACCGGCAAAGTCCGGTGTAGGAGGCGGTATCTTTGCGGTAGTTCCCGGAAAACTCGGTATCGGTGTTGTCTCTCCACCGCTTGACACATACGGCAACTCGGTCAGAGGGCAGAAAGCAGCCGCTTATATTATCGATAAACTGGGGTTGAACCCTATGGCACAATAAGGAGCGAAGATGCGTTTGAAGTACAATGCACTTTTGCTTGCAGCATGTTTTGCAGGCAGTACGGCAGCATCGGCATCGGAATCATTGGTATACTCACAGACAGCCCTGCCGGATGATGACCATGCGTATGAAACGGTAACCCATGAAGATATCGATACAAAAGGGGTTGACTTTGCTGAGGGGTGGAAAATAGGTGGAGATATCCGTACCGGATTACTGAAATATGACTACAGCAATCCACCTACCCATATCGATCTGCAATCGGGTAGCATCGTTGCAGATCCGAATGTCAATAAAGGGCATGCCGATTCACAAGGTTTCTATCTGGTACCAAAACTCTCTGTTACATCTCCGAATCTTAATGGATTGGAAGCCAAAGTAACCATTGCCGGTGCAACCGATTTCGGTCTGAATAACCCGATCGATGAACAGCGTAATTTTGTTTTTGATCCGGTCGAACGGAGCTCCTTTGTCATTCTTCAGGAGGCGTATGTTTCATACAGGACTTCTGACGGTGCCCATACTTTTCTTGCCGGTGCCAAAGAGACTGTTACTCCGATGATCGATGCCGATGACTGGTATATGCTTGCAGACAGTTTTCAAGGTGCCTACTATGTCAATAAATCTTTTGAACATCTTATGTTTGCCGGCGGCTATTTTTACAAAATGATCGGTGTCTGGGACAGCGGTGCAAACGGTACCCAGTGGCATACCATGTCCGAAGCGAGTTTTGTTGACAGCGGCTACAAGAGAGTGGGCGGAGATGAAGGTGTCTGGACAGGTGTGGTTCAGTATGATGACGGCAGACACAAGGTACAGGTGTGGGACTACTATATGCAGGACTACTACAATACTTTTTTTGCCCAGTATGATTATACGACAGAGGCAGAACACTATAGTTATGATGTAGGCGCACAGATTATTGATTTTCAGGGGGTAGGTGGTCTTGAGTCCTACTACCGTGATGTGCTTGGTGGACGGGAGATTGATTACAGTATCTATTCGGTTCGGATGAATGCATCCCATGAAAGCGGATTTGATGTCGCATTGGGGGCATCGTTTTATACAGACGGAGACGGTACCGGTGACACACTGGGTGCCTGGGGAGGGTATCCGTACTTTGCCAATGGAATGATCTTCCACTTTTTTGAAGCAGGCAGCCTAAGAAATGCAAATACCTACAAAGCACAGCTTGGATATAACTTCAAAAAGCAGGGATTTGATGGGGTGTGGCTTGGTGCACGATACACCCGTTTTGATCTTGACCCTGCCTATGCAAAAGCATCCAACGGTCAAGCACAGGATACCATGAACCTGTTTGGGGTACGACTCTCCTACAGCAATGAAAACGGTATCTATTTTACCGGTACCTACGAAAAGGTCGATCTGGATCATGAACCGGCTACCTATGCTTTGAGGCTGATCGGAGGATACCGGTTCTAATATCCGTATTTTTGCTATAGAGACGTGCTTTGTCCTTAAAAGTGTGTTTCCAAACCATACAGCGGATATCTTTTTTGTTTGAAAATTTTGGAAATTGTATAGAATTATATATTTTACAGATAATGCTGCGTTAGAGTGAATAAAATTGGCGATTTCCAAAACTTGAAGGTATGCAATGAACCCCCGCTTGAAATATCAGCTTTACAATATCGGTTTCAAAGGTTCGATGGACGAACTTCAGGCAGCCGCTTTTCTGGATGAGGTTAACAAAGCGTATGACAAGGCAGACAGAGACAGGATAGAGTGTGAAAAGATGCTTGCGCTTTCTGCCAAAGGTTCAAGGCGTCTCTATCAGTCTTTTTTGAACCGTTCAAAGAAAAAGCTGAATACGACCGAAGAGAAATACAAAAAACTTCTTTTGAATCTGCAGCCCTACTACTTTTTTTATACCAAAGGCAGTGACGGACAGTTTGTCTCTGTGAGTGAATCTGTCGAAGATATGCTCGGGTTTAGCCAGGAAGCATTTATAGAGAAATACAGAGATTTTTTTATGTACGGGTTGCGCTGTGATCTTGAGAGCAGGCTGCTGACAACCGAGTACGGCTACAATATCCCCTATGAAATTACACTGAAAGACAAAAAAGGTGTGGAGAGGCATCTTGAGATTACCGAGTTCCCGGTTTTTGATGAGTTCGGTAATCTGATGGAGATCGAGGGAATTGTGCGTGATGTGACCGAATACTACAAAACAAAGCACAAAATCTCCAATATGCTCTATTATGATGCCCTGACAGGTATCTCCAACCGTTTACATCTGGAAGTACAGATGGAAAGACTGCTGCTTGAGAACTACCGAAAAGGGGAGAGGTTTGCTGTTGTTTTCATCGATCTGGACTACTTCAAGCACATCAATGATACGCTGGGACATGATGTGGGGGATGAACTGCTTCAGAAAGTAGCGAACGGTATCCGGGAGATATTGAACCCGTATGATATCTTTGCCCGTATTGGCGGAGATGAGTTTGTTATTATTCATAAACATATCGATGATGAAGATATTACTATGAAAATCCATGATGTCATGGAGGCGATATGTACGCCATGGCGTATTAAGGGGTACGAACTCAAAATCTCAGCAAGTATCGGAGTGGCACTCTATCCTGAAGACGGCAAAAGTATGGTCGATCTTATGAAGAATGCCGACATTGCTATGTACAAATCAAAAAGCAGCGGGCGAAACAATTTTACCTTTTTCCAAAAAGATTTCAACCGTTATGTCCATACCGAAATGAATCTGATCCAGGATATGGCTGACGGGATTGAAAAGGGAGAGTTTCTTTTTCATTATCAGCCAAAAGTCCTTTTGTCAAACGATGAAGTGATCGCCGCGGAAGCCTTGATACGGTGGCAGCATCCCGAGATGGGGATGATCTATCCGGACAAGTTCATCGATATTGCTGAAAATACCGGACTGATATTGAAGCTTGGTCGATGGGTGATTGAAGAGGCATGCCGTTCGATTGCATGGTTTAACCGTCTCAATGCAGAGAAGAGACTGAAACTTTCCATCAATATCTCCATCCGTCAGTTTCAGCATGAAGATATGTACGGGGTGATCAGAGAGGCGCTACAGAAATATGGTGTTGACGGAAGCCAGCTCTCTATTGAGATTACTGAAAGTATTATGATGGAAAACAAAAACGAGATGGCAAAAAAGCTTAACGATATCAAATCGCTCGATGTCGGTATCTCTCTTGATGATTTCGGTACAGGGTACTCAACACTCTCCTATCTTGACAAACTCTCTATTGATGAACTCAAGATCGATAAAGCCTTTGTCGATGAGATCCCGAAAAATGGTGACCGCAATATTCTTCTCGATACGATCATTGCTATGGGGAAAACACTGAATATGAAAGTGGTTGCCGAAGGGGTTGAGCATGAGTATCAGCGAAAGTATCTTGCTGATAAGTTATGTGATATCTATCAGGGCTATCTCTTCTCCAAACCGGTAAGCAGAGATGATTATGCTGCTTATGTTGAGCAGGAGGAGCAGGAGAAAAGCTCTTAGTTGTTCAAAACAGAATTTTGCTGTTCTGCAAGTGCACGCTGCTGTGCTTTGACGATTTTGTCATGTTCGGTCTGTGGTGCTTTGTCCTGTGGTTCAAATGTGTATGTACATCCTGTAAAGAGAGCAGTAACGGCAATAAGAGAAAGAAGCGTTCGCATTCAGGGTTCCTTAGTTATCATATTTTTGCAGTAGGAAGCATAGCCAATCTTTGCTAAAATCCTTTCATAACTGTATCGAAAAGTATCTCCACCTCATAGTCATCAAGAAAGACCGTTTTGCCGCTTTTGAAAAAGTCGAGAATTTTCTTGGTCGGCAGTGAGGGAGCATAGATACAGGCAGGATGCGCCGGCTTGAATGCCTGCATCAGTGCGATATCCTCTTCAATACGCCGTTCACATATATAGCAGTTTTCTTCCGGATACAAACGCCCCTCAAACATAAGCATACGCACATAGCTTTCACAGACAATACGCTTGGGGTTTTGCCTGTCCCATTTTTTGGCAGCCTCCAGCAGAAGGTCAAAGTAGAACGGATCGATCTCATCGGCATCTTTAAGATGGGGTTCAAACTTCTGGATGAAGTTGTGCCAGAGCATCAGTCGGTTTCTCTCAAAGAGCCACGGAAATCCAATATGTGAGAGAGAACGCATACGCGGCAGAAAGCGTCCGTCCTCTCCCTCTACTTCAAAGTCCACAAGGTTCCCAAGCTGCAAAATAGAGTGCCGCGCCCCGAAAAAACGGTAATAGGTACGGATATGCTGTCTGGTTAAAACCAAAGCGAGTGAGTCTTCATTTTTAGCCTTGCGAACCTGAAGGATAAACCCTTTGATAGCCGCTCCTTTTTTGTAAAAATTATAGTCTATTTTGTGTTAAAGCCCCTTATTCAAAGGGGTTGGCAAGCGCACATTAATTTGGATGTAACCAACTTTTAAGTATAATCGACCCCATTTTAGGCACGTCAGTATGTGCAATATTTATTATTTTAAGGTTGGAAATATGCAAGATCTTTACACTTCATTCAAAGATAACTGTGGGTTTGGGCTATTATGCTCCATTGACAATACACCTACACACCAGAATCTCGAAGATGCAGTTACATCTCTCTCCCGTATGATGCACAGAGGGGCGATTGCTGCAGACGGGAAGACAGGTGACGGGTCAGGACTGCTGCTCTCTATGCCCAAAAGCTTCTTTGCAATGAAAGCTGCCCAAGCGGGTGTGGAGCTGCCTGAACAGTATGGTGTGGCAATGGTCTTCTCCCGCAACGAAAGTGACTTTGATGTTATAGAGAAAATCTGTACAAACAACGATCTTGAAGTCCTTTATACTCGTACTGTACCGGTAGATACCAACGCACTTGGTGAACAGGCCCTGTCTACACTTCCAACCATTAAACAGGTCTTTGTTGCACCCAAAGGTGTGGTTGCCTCCGAGCGTCTGGATGCACTTCTGTACCTCTCCCGCAAAGAGATCGAGCATGCACTCAAAGATGACGAAGATTTCTACATTCCATCCTTCTCTTCCAAAGTGGTCTCCTACAAAGGGCTGGTCATGCCAACGCATATCAAGGAGTTCTATCAGGATCTTGCCGATGAGAACTTCAAGATCTCTTTCTGTCTCTTCCATCAGCGTTTCTCTACCAACACACTGCCGCAGTGGCGTTTGGCACAGCCGTTCAGGATGATCGCCCACAATGGTGAGATCAACTCTGTTACCGCCAACCGTTTCAACGTCAAAGCCAAAATGGCAGCGGTTAAATCGACCGTCTTTACCGACGAAGAGATGGCACGTCTGACAGACGTCATTCAAGATGGCATGAGTGACTCGGCAAGCCTTGACAACTTTATGGAGTTTTTGCGTATCAACGGTGTTGACTTCTTCAAAGCGGCACGTTCGCTCATCCCTGCACCATGGCACAACGCACCGCAGATGGACAGTGAACTCAGAGCCTTCTATGAGTACGCGAGTACCTGTTTTGAGCCTTGGGATGGTCCTGCGGCAGTGAGTATGACTGACGGTCGCTACATCGGATGTGTCCTTGACAGAAACGGTCTGCGCCCTTCTAAGTACATCATCACGACAGACAACCGCCTGTTGATCTCTTCGGAGTACGGTGTGCTTCAAATGCCTGAAGAGAAGATCGTAGAGCGCGGCCGTCTGCAGTCTGGCGAGATGATGGGGGTTGACCTCAAGTATGGCAAAGTGCTCAAGTCCAAAGATATCGACGACTATATCAAGTCAATGCATCCGTATGACAAGTGGCTGAGCCAAAACATGAGCTACCTGCAGGAGTTCGTCCCCAACACCAAAGTTGATGTTGTCTCAACAGACCATAAAGAGATGGAGGCAAAACAGCGCTACTTCAACTTTACCCTTGAAGTGATGCGTGAAGTGATCAAGCCGATGGTACTCGAGGGCAAAGAGACTACTGGCGCGATGGGAGATGATACCCCGATCGCAGCGTTTTCTACCCATCAGCGCAACTTTACAGACTTCTTCAAACAGAAGTTCGCACAGGTGACCAACCCGCCGATCGACCCGATCCGCGAAAAGACCGTCACCAGCCTCAACACCGGATTTGGTGAAGTACGCAATGTCCTCTCAGACGATGCCGAGCACGCCAAACGACTCAAGACCGTACTGCCGGTGATGTCTGCTGAGAAGTTCGCTATTTTGCAGGAGTTCGGTACGGAAGGGAACGAGAAGTATGACCCTGCCTACAAAGTGGCTTCGTACGATACCACCTACACACACGATCTCAAAAAGAGCCTTGATGCACTTGTAGAGAAGATCGTTGCCGATGTACGTGACAATGGCATTAGAACCGTGATTCTTGATGACAGAAATCTCTCTGTAGAGACCAAAGTCATACCGATGTTGATGGTCATAGGACGTCTCAGTCAGGTACTGCTTGAAGAGAAACTCAGACATCTTGTCAGTATCGTCGCGGCAACAGGTGAAGTGTTCGACCCTCACTCGGCTGCATGTATGATCGGCTACGGTGCATCGGCAGTCTATCCATACCTGCTCTACTACACAGTCGAGCAGTTGATGAAAGATGAAACAGACGATATGCCGGGAACACTTAGACGCCTCAGACGCGCTATGGGTGCCGGACTGCTCAAGATCATGTCCAAGATGGGTATCTCTACCATCTCATCTTACCGTAACTCCAAACTCTTCGATGTTATCGGGTTGGATGATGAGATTGTGAGTGAGTGTTTCGACGGTTCTGTAGGACTGCTCAAAGGGCTTGGATATGAAGATATCGACCAGCGTCTCAATACCTACCACGACCGTGCCTATACCGATGCCTTTGAAGGGAAGAAGAACGCACTTTACAAGGGTGGTTTCTACAAATACAAAAAAGGTGAAGAGTATCACGACTTCTCAAGACCTGTCATCTCAGCCATCCAGAAGGCAGCCGAGACAGGCAGCAAGGAGGATTACAAAGTACTCTCCGAGATGATCGACAAACGCGACAAGAAGTTCATCCGTGACTTCTATGAGCTCAACTCACCAAGAGAGCCGATAAGTATCGATGAGGTTGAGCCGATCGAGGAGATCTTCAAACGCTTCTCCTCTGCGGCGATGTCTATGGGGTCTATCTCTCAGGAGGCGCACGAAGTGCTTGCCGAAGCGCTCAATACTCTGGGCGGTAAATCCAACTCGGGCGAGGGTGGTGAAGACCCTGCGCGTTATGGCACCAAGAAAAACTCCAAGATCAAACAGATCGCATCGGGTCGTTTCGGGGTGACGCCGGAGTATCTCCGTTCGGCTGAAGAGATCCAGATCAAAGTGGCACAGGGTGCAAAACCGGGCGAGGGCGGACAGCTTCCGGGAAGCAAAGTCTCTCCGCTCATTGCGAAGCTGCGTTATACCAAACCGGGCGTGACCCTTATTTCGCCGCCGCCGCATCACGACATCTACTCCATCGAGGATCTTGCACAGCTCATCTTCGACATGAAGCAGGTCAACCCCCATGCCAAAGTGGCGGTCAAGCTGGTTTCCACTGCGGGTGTCGGTACCATTGCGGCGGGTGTTGCCAAAGCCTATGCGGACAAGATCATCATCTCCGGCGGTGACGGCGGTACGGGTGCAGCACCTATCGGCTCCATCCGTTTTGCGGGGAATCCGTGGGAGCTTGGACTGGTAGAGGCACACAACGCGCTCAAAGCCAACAACCTGCGTCAGCTTGTCACCATAGAGACCGACGGTGGTCTTAAAACCGCCCTCGATGTGATCAAGGCGGCGATCTTTGGCGCTGAGGAGTACGCCTTCGGTACGGGAGCACTGGTGATCGTAGGCTGTATGATGCTGCGTGTTTGTCACCTGAACACCTGCGGTGTGGGTGTTGCGACGCAGGATCCGCATCTGCGTGCCCGCTTTAAGGGGAATGTACAGAAGGTCATCAACTACTTTACACTGCTGGCGGAAGAAGTACGTGAAATCCTTGCGCAGCTTGGATACAAAAGCCTTGAGGAGATCGTAGGAAAAACAGAACTGCTCAAAGTCATTGATGATGAGTTCGCCAAGAAATTCGACTTTGAACAGCTGCTGCAAAAAGTTGAGGGTATCGACACCTGTCAGGTGCCGTTCAATGAGCCGTATGACAAAAATGAGTATGAAAAAGCGATTGTCGAAGAGCTGATGCCAACCATTGAAGATCCAAGCAAACCGGTTGTGATCGAAAAAGAGATCAGCAACCTGAACAGAAGTTTCGGTACACGTATCTCCGGAGAGATCGCAGCACGCCACGGCAACAAAGGGCTGCCTGACGATACCATCACCATCAACCTTACAGGGGTGGCAGGACAGTCTCTGGGGGCATTCCTCTCCGAGGGTGTAAGTATCAACCTAAGAGGTGCTGGGAACGACTACATTGGTAAAGGGATGAACGGCGGACGTATCGTTATCACCTCAAGCAAGAGCGGTCCGGAGTTCGCACTGGGTGGCAATACCTGCCTCTATGGTGCGACAGGCGGTACACTCTACATCAGCGGACAGGTGGGCGAGCGTTTTGCAGTACGTAACTCCGGTGCGACAGCGGTTGTCGAAGGTACGGGAGACCATCCGTGTGAGTATATGACAGGCGGTGTCGTTGTCATTCTGGGTAACACCGGTATCAACTTCGGTGCGGGGATGACCGGAGGTAAAGCCTTTGTCTATGATGAAGAGGGTACCTTCTATGAGAAACTCAACCCTGAACTGGTTGAAGCGATACGTATCGATACAGATGAGTGGGACTTTGAAATGTTCGAACTCAAGCGTCTGCTTAAAGACTATGTTGCCAAAACCGGCAGCAAAAAAGCACAGGAGATTCTTGACAATGCCAGAACCGCAGTACGCAAGTTCTGGATGGTCGTACCGCGTGGTGCAAGACCAACCCTCGAGATGAACAAAAAAGGGGAATGATTGTTATCGCTTTGCGATAACAGTTAAGAGTTAAGAGTGAATAGTTTTGGTATGCTTTTCTTTCGAAAAGCTTCTCTTTTTGTAGGGTGCGTAGTCACGCACCTTTAGAGTGTTTACAAAAAAAGCGTCTCTTGTCTTCGGGTGTACTCTTGTTTAGTGAAGAGTGTTGGTATGTTTTTCTGTTGAAAAGCTTTTATTGAAAGGTGAAGCGTGGATCCGTTTGTCAAAGCCTGTATTTGTGCCAATGAGGAGATCGCCAAAGCGATAGAAACGGGTTTTGATGCATTTTGGTATGAAAAAACCGAAACGGGTGCGGGTGGAGATGTGAGTTCCCGGCTCGATCTCTTTGCCGAGTCGGTTTTTGTCAAATATCTCTCCCCTTTTGGCTTTATAGAGTCTGAAGAGTCCGGGATCATTGGTGAAGGGGATGCACACATTATCATCGATCCCATCGACGGCTCTGCCAATGCCCTTTCGGCATTTCCCTACTACGGAACCTCTGTTGCCCGTGTCAATGCAGACGGAGTGCTCGATGCAGCGGTGGTGTGCAACCTTGCCAATGGTGATATTTTCCTGAAAACCCCCTCTGAAACACTGTTACAGGGGAAACTCTTTGCAGATACCTTCAAACCTGTCTCTCCTGTACCCAATGCCGAAATAGGGCTTTTTGAAAAAGCCTATGCCAACCCTGAAGTAGTCTCTCTGCTCGATGAAGCCGGGCTGAAGTTCAGAGCCCCCGGTGCCATTGCCCTTTCGCTTGCCTATGCCCACAATGCCACTTTTGTACTGTTTGTCGGCACATTCCGCATTTATGATTTTGCGGCAGGTCTGGCACTTTGTGAAGGGCTTGAAGTGATCGTTGAGCAAGATTATGTTATAGTATCAAAAAATAAAACGATCGCAGAAAAGATCGAAACCATTTTAAAAGCAGCAAGAACGCTGGAGGAAGGGTGTTATGGAGTTTAGCAGTATGTTCAGTAACCTATTTGGCAAAGAGAAAACAAAAGAGGAACAACCCAATCAGTGGATAAAATGTCCAAAGTGTACATCGCTGATGTACTACAAAGAGGTTGAGGCTAAGGAGAATGTCTGTCCCAAGTGTAACCACCACTTTCGTATCAGTGCGGACAAACGTATTGCTTCAATCGCTGATGAGGGAAGCTTTGAAGAGATGGATGCAACCCTCGCACCTATCGATCCTCTGAAGTTTTCGGACAAAAAATCCTACAAAAAGCGTCTTGAAGAGGCAAAAGCAAAAACGGGGAAAACCTCTTCTGTTGTCAGCGGAAGCTGTACTATCGGCGGTATTCCTGCTGAGCTTGTGGTATTTGACTTTGCCTTTATGGGCGGAAGTCTCGGTTCTGTAGAAGGTGAGAAGATCGTTCGTGCGGTTAACCGTGCCATCGAAAAAGAGTGTGGTGTCATCATTGTCTCCGCTTCAGGCGGTGCGAGAATGCAGGAGAGTACCTACTCACTGCTTCAGATGAGCAAAACCTCTGCTGCACTCAAGCGTCTGAGTGACAAAGGACTCCCATACATCTCTGTGCTGACTGACCCGACCATGGGTGGTGTCTCTGCATCATTTGCGATGCTGGGTGATATCATTATGGCAGAACCGGGTGCACTCATCGGGTTTGCAGGACAGCGTGTGATCAAGCAGACAGTAGGGGTTGACCTGCCCGAAGGCTTCCAGCGTTCAGAGTTTTTGCTTGAGCATGGACTGATAGACATGATCGTTAACAGGGGTGATATGCATCAAACTCTCGCAGACCTTCTTAAACTCTTCGATAAAAAAGCAAGCTGATTGATTCAGCTGCACCCCCCCTCTACCACCAAACTTATACCCCGCCGAACCTACGGGTGCGACTGCCCGTAGGAAATGCCCTTGGGGTGCAAGTTTTCTGCAAACCCCGTAAATACGAGCATAACGCAAATTCAAAGAATCCTATTTCGAGATTTGGGTTATACTTTCTACAGTTTTGTTAACCTTTCTTGTGTAGACTTCTTCAAAAATACCAAGGATATCAGATGAAAAAGATAGTGTTGCTTACAGCATTTTTGAGTGCATCGCTCTTTGCAGAGTTTAAAACAGTCGATGCCGATATGTTTGCCAAACTTCAGGCAAAAGGCTACCCGGTGATAGACATCCGTACACCGATGGAGTGGAAGCAGACAGGTATTATCAAAGGGGCGCATAAGATGATGTTCTTTGCACCCAACGGACAGCCTGATCTTGCAAACTGGTTTTTTGAGCTTGGGCACCTTGTAAAAAGCAAAAAAGACCCTGTTCTTATCTACTGCGCACATGCAAACCGCTCCAAGGCACTGGGGAAAGGGCTTGATCAGATGGGCTTTGAACATGTCTATGAACTTCAGGGCGGCATAGAGAACGGCTGGATCAAAGCGGGTAAAAAAACG
>JALVGO010000267.1 GCA_027029065.1 Sulfurovum sp. | reverse complement strand
AGGGTACGCATCCGCATCGGGTCGAGGTTGGCGGTGGGTTCGTCAAAGAGGGTGTAACGCGCACCGTGCAGCAGGGCAGAGGCAGTCAGTACCAGCTGTGACTCTCCGGAACTGAGCGTCTTGCAGGGGTGGTCTTGAAGGTGTGCAATCTGCAGCCTCTCCAAAGCATCACCGATATGCAGTGCCGTGTCAAAGTGGCTCAGTGCCAGCAGCTCCTCCACACGCATATGCGTATCAAATATCTCCAGTTTGGCAGGGATGTAGTTGATGGCTTTGGCACGCGCTGTGCCGTGCAGGTCGTGGAGGGCTTTGCCGTCTATGGTGACAGCGTTGGTGTCGATGAGCCCGCAGAGTACTTTGGCAAGGGTGGTCTTGCCCGCACCGTTGGCACCGAGGATGCAGAGGTGACTGCCCGATTCAAGAGCAAAAGAGATGTTGTGGAGTATTGTATCGCTATAGTCAGTGATTTTCAACGGCATGGAGTATCTCCCTGAAATCTTCTAAAAAGTAAACCAGTCTGTCGCTTGGAATACCGCTGTAGTCTTTGTCTATGAGGTAGATATCGCCCCTTTTTGCTGCGGTTATGGGCAGCGTACGCCACGGCGCGATGACATCCTCTTTGGTAAGGTGTTTTTTGTCCAGATCGTGTGCAAGCACAATGACAATGTCCGGGTTGAGTGCGATGATGTTCTCGCGGCCCAGTACCGGCTGTCCTTTGCGTGTGGAGTGCAGCGCGTTGGTATTGCCTGAAGCGTTGATGATGTCATCAAGGTAGAGGTTCTGCCCCGCTACAAAGATGTTGCCTTTGATGACACGGTTGTAGCCAAAGACGATGAGGATCTTTTTGCCCTTGACGATACCCTTGGTTTTGGCAAGTGCATCATCAATGGCATGGGTGATTCTCTCTGCTTCTTTTGTGTGTCCAAGACGCTTTCCAAGTGCAGTGATCGCCTGCTTGATGTGAGGCAGACGGTCGATATGCACGGTCATGGTACCAATGCCAAGGTGCTGCAGGCGTTTGGCAAGGGCACGGTTGTTGGGCTGCATCAGCACCAGTGTAGGGCGCAGTGCCACGATCTTCTCCAGATCGGGGGAGAAGTACCCGCCGACTTTTGGCAAAGAACGGGATGCGTTGGGGTAGGTGCTGTAGAGGGTGTTGCCCACCACTTCATCGCCTGCTCCGAGTGCAAAGACAATCTCGTTGATGGCAGGGGAGAGGGTGACAATGCGCTCGTTGGCATACGCCCAAAAAGTGATACATAGCAGTAAGATTATCTTGGGCATCACGCTTTTCTCCTCACGGTTACTCATTATTTTAAAAGCCTACCACGCCGTAGGGTGCGTATCCACGCACCTTCAATCATTTCAAAAAAATAGCATTGATTATTGATTGGTGTGTTAAAGGTGCGAGATTTCGCACCCTACGACTCGTTCCCATGCTCTGCGTAGGAACGCATACTTGATACCAAATACCCTATATGCTTATATCTTGCCTCTGACACCGATGTAGAAGGCTCTTGGGCTTGTGGCGTAGCCGTAAACAGTCTGGTAGTATTTGTCACCGATATTTTCGATTTTACCATAAACCTGAATATCGTCGGTGATCTGATAGTCTGCTGTCAGGTTAAAGAGTGCGTATTTTCCTGTCTGCTCTCCCTGTTTGTCAGCTCTGTCGAAACGCTCTCCCACATACTGCATATCCGCTCCGATGTGGAGGTTTTCGATACCGTAGTAGTCCAATGCAAGGTTGAAAGTGTCTTTGGCGTGGCGTGCCAGCGTTTTGCCGTCATTGTCTTCGAAGGTGAAGAGGTGGGTGTAGTTGGTGTTGAGCAGCAGGCTCTCGAAGATCTCTTTTTGGTAGGCAAGCTCGATACCGTCGATCTTGGAAGTACCCGAAATGTTGTCATAGCCGCCGCCGATCCAGTTACCCTCTGCATCATAGTTGCTGACATAGTCGATCATGTCATCAATTTTGTTGTTAAAGTAGGTGACTTTGAAGTCCTTGTAGGCGATGGTCACATCGTAACTGTCAACGTTCTCAGGTATCAGGTTGGTATTGCCGCTGAAGGGGTCAAAGAGCTGATACATGGTAGGTACATTGTAGGCAGTACCGTAGTTGAAGGAGGTGACAAGCCCTTTGATATGGCTGTGAATATGCTTGATACCGATTTTTCCGGTAGTTTTGTTCTCAAAGTCGCTGTAGTTGTCATAGCGGAGTGATTCAGTCAGGATGGTTGTACCGCCAAGGAGACCTTCGAAAGTATTGCTGTTGGTCGCAAAGATACCTGTGGAGTTGTAGCTTTTGTCAATGTCGTTTTCGTGGCTGTAGTCTTTGTTGTCCACCCCTACAAGGATGAAGTCTTTGGTATGGTAGCCAAATTTGCTGTTGATCCCGAACTCATCGATCTTGCCGTCAAAGTGCTGTCCAAATGCCGCATCAGGATAGTAGCGGCTAAAGTCCGAACGCTGGGCATAGAGGTTGAGTGTTTCGATGCTGTCGCTGTGGCGGAAGTTGGCTTTCATGAACTTGTAGGTGCTTTCTATGCCGTATTTGCCGTTGGGGTCAAAGGCGTAGATGCTGCTGTTATACGGGTCTGCATCGCCTTTGCCTTTGATGTAGGTGTAGGCAAGGTCGAGAGTATTGTCAGCGTTGAAATTGTAGCCCGCTTTGACGTTGAGTGTCTGGTTTTTGTACGGGTCATCTTCAAAAGTGTCTATATCTTCACCGTATGGGGCAACTGCGGTAAAGCCGTCTGTGTCGACCACATTGTAGCCGATGCTGGCATGGTACGCTTCTGTAGCGGTAGAGATATTTGCCCCGTACTTCCATGTACCGAAGCTGCCGCCTTCAAGATGTGCTGCTGCATGTGTCCCTTTTTGCGCCTTTTGGGTGACGATGTTGATGACACCGGCACTGGCATCAGCCCCCCAGATACCTGACTGTGCCCCTTTGACCACTTCGATTTGAGCGATGTCATCGACCATCAGGTCTGCCCACGGTGCACCGCTTAGAGAGGTAGGATCATTGTAGCGTACACCATCGATGAGTACAAGTGTATGTTTACTGTCCATCCCGCGAAGGTAGAGGGAGGTGCTTTTCCCAAGTCCACCGTTGCTGACTGTGGAGATGCCGGCAATGGCACTGAGTGCCTGTGCTACGGTTGTGTAACCGCGCGCCTCAATATCTTCTGACGTAATGACATCGACATTGGAGGTGACTTCATTGAGCTTTTGTGCAGTCTGTGTTGCTGTTGTGACAGTGATCTCACCGAGATCCTCCTGTGCAAATGATGCGGTCGCAAGCAAAGATGCAGCAACAAGGCTGAGTGTAATGGTATGTTTCATGGTTGTATCCTTTTTTAAATATTTGTTGTATGCTCCGTAGGGTGCGTAAACACGCATCGTATATCGGATTTTTGGTATTTATAATGTTTTGGTAATTGTATATAAAGGTGCGTGGTTACGCACCCTACAAGAAGAGAAAAGAGGTAAAAGCAGAGAAAGAAAAAATCTACCCGCTACCCTCTACTCGCTACCCGCTCAGACGGCGGTGCAGTTTTGTGAGGCAGGGGAGAGTATGCCAGTTTGTGGTACTGATAGTTGCTGTCAAGCATGCAGAGCTTGTGCAGTGTCGAGTACATCGCAATAATGGCAAGGGAAAAGTACCGTCTGGTATAGCCTCGTAAGTGTTTCATGCGCGCATTTTACACGAATTTAAATAAATCCGAGTATAATCCTTTCAATTATTTTACAGGAGTTTTTTATGGCAATAGAGACATTGACCACCACGGATGAATTTAAAAAACTGGTTGCCGAGACAACGGCACAGGAGGGCTACAGAGAGCCATTGGCATTTGGTATCGCGCGTGTAGACAGAGGACAGAAAAATGCAGAGAAGGTGCTTCAGGCAAACTTCCCGCTGATCAACTGGAAAGAGAACTTCGGTTCGGCGGCAGTCTTCATCAGAGCGCTGCAGGAAGCCAAGTGCGATGTAGATTTTGGCGGTAGTGAGTTCGTTGCAACTATCAATGACAATTTCGTTGCCAACGCAATGGCAGCGTTTGCACCCTATGCAGCTGAGGCAACAGGCGATGCACACAAAAACGTACAGGTGATCAAAACACTCGCAGCGATGGAAGACATCGGCAAAGACTACCGCATCGTGTTCCTCTTTGAAGATGCAGCACCGCAGAGCGTGGAGGCGGTCTATCTGAAGCTCTATGCTCTCTCTCTTAGAAAAGCAGAGCTTCGTAAGGTCAACCTCAACGGAGCATTTGGCATCCTCTCCAATGTTGCATGGGTAGGCAACACGCCGTACGAACTTGAGTGGCTCAGAGAAAACGAGATCGAAATGAAGCTAAACGGCACTTACCCTGCGGTTGACTCGGTAGACAAGTTCCCAAGATTCCTCCAGCATATCATCCCGGATGACAATACACGTATTCTCGATGCGTCCAAAGTCCGTATGGGTGCGCAGCTTGCAGCAGGAACAACAGTGATGCCGGGAGCGAGTTACATTAACTTCAATGCCGGAACACTCGGGCCTGTGATGGTCGAAGGGCGCATCAGCTCCTCTGCAATCGTCGGCAGCGGTTCAGATGTGGGTGGAGGTGCGAGTATCCTCGGAGTGCTTAGCGGTACAGACGGCAACCCTATCAGCATTGGGGAGAACACCCTGCTTGGTGCCAACTCCGTAACTGGGCTGCCGCTTGGTGATGCGTGTATCGTGGATGCGGGTGTAACCATCTTGGCAGGTACAAAGATCAAGATCGCGCCTGAAGAGCTTGAGAAGATCAAAGCAGCCAACCCGGAAGCAAAGCTTGAGAACAAAACAACTTTCAAAGGGGAAGAGCTGCAGGGGCTTAACGGTATCCACTACCGCCAGAACTCCACCACCGGTGAGATCATCGCGCGCAGAAGTACCCGTGAAGTAAAACTCAATGAAGAACTTCATTGAGTTAGTGAAGAGAGAAGAGAGAATAGTTTTGGTATGCTTTTCTGCGAAAAGCTTTTGCTGTATGTAGGGTGTTGTCCCCTGACAACACCGTTTTAAGAAATGGCAATCGATAAGGGGTATATTATTAACGAAAAAGATAAACAACTACTCAAACAGGTGACACTGCTGGGGATTTTGAAGAAAAAACCCGATGAGAGTCTGAATGATGTGATGGTCTCTTTGGTCGATACAGGGATGTACACAATGAAAGAGGCAAAGCAGATACTCAAAGAGCTTAAAGCTGAAAAATATCTTTTGGATGGGCAGTTGACACTTAAAGGTATCACAGCAGCAAAAGAAGCCGAAGCAATGTTTAAACAGTAGGGTGCGTAGTCACGCACCGCTACTTAGTGAATAGAGAATAGTGAAGAGTTATAGTATGCTTTTCTTGTGAAAAGCTTTTATTGAAAGAGGGATAGGGAAACAATTTTTCTCTATCACTTTCACTGACAACTATCACTCACGACTGAAAGGAGTGTTTTATGCGTGTAGATAAATGGCTCAGTGCGGTCAATGTGGTCAAGCGGCGAACCATCGCAACCGATATGCTCAAAAGCGGAGTGGTGTTTGTCAACGGTATGAAGGCAAAGGCTTCCAAAGATATCAAAATCGGTGACAAGATCACTATAGAGTATCTCAAAGGCTCAAAGTCGTACGAAGTGCTACAGATACCTGCAACGAAGACCATACCAAAGTCGCAGAAAGAGCTGTACGTCAGGGAACTGAATTAGAAATTAAAAGTTAAAAATTAAAAATTGTGGTATGCTTACTTATTAAGAAAAGCAATTAAATGAGGGTAGCCATGGAGACAAAAGAAGCATTTGAGAGACTCTTTAACAACGAGATGAGCGATGAGGAAGCGAGACGTTTTCTTATTGACCTTTATGAAAGAGGTGAGACAGGTGAGGAGATTGCTGCGGCTGCATCGGTGATGCGGGAACACTCTGTCAAGCTGCCGCTGCCTGAATCGCTTCGGGAAAGGGCGATCGATGTGGTCGGTACAGGTGGTGACAAAAGTGGGAGTTTTAATATCTCTACAACAGTCTCTTTGCTGCTTGCCTCTTTGGGGTGTGTGGTTGCCAAGCACGGCAACCGTTCCATCACCTCCAACTCCGGTTCTGCCGATGTACTGGAAGTGCTTGGTATCCACCTCGATCTCTCTGTTGAAAATCAGGTGAAGATGCTCGAAGAGACCGGGTTTTGTTTTATTTTTGCCATGAATCATCACCCCGCGATGAAACACATCATGCCTATTCGAAAATCTATCCCGCACCGTACGATCTTCAACATACTCGGACCGTTGACCAACCCCGCCGGTGCACGGAAATACCTGCTTGGGGTGTTTGACCCCTCCTATGTGCGCCGCATGGCAGAAGCACTTGTGGCACTCGATGCCAAACGGGCATTTGTGGTCAGTTCACATGACGGGATGGATGAGATCTCACTGGCAACCACAACGGTCTTTGCCTATGTGGAAGACGGTCGTATCAGCGAAGGCGAGATAGACCCGCGTACCCATGGTTTCAAACTTGCCCCAAAAGAGGCGATCCTCGGTGGTGATGCAACACTGAATGCGGAGATCACCAAAGATATCTTCTACGGTATCGAAATGGGACCAAAGCGTGACATTGTGCTGCTCAATGCAGCCTATGCACTCTTTGCGGACGGCAGTGTACGTGACATCAAGGAGGGTATCGAGCGTGCTGCCGATGCCATTGACAGCGGCGGGGCTTCGGCACATCTTGAGAAGATGGTTGAGGTGAGTGCCCAACTGGCAGAAAACAACCGATGCTAAATGGTGCATGCCGTGGCTGAATATGTCGTTGCGTCACTGGATACGCTGAATAAAGTGGTTGAGAGACTGACAGCGCTGCTGCCGGAACATGCCATTGTCTTTTTGCGGGGCGATTTGGCAGCAGGAAAAACGACACTTACCAAAGCGGTGGCGAAAGCAAAAGGTGTCGAGGGTGAGGTGACTTCGCCGACCTTTTCGCTGCAGCACTGCTACGGTGAAGGGCTCTACCACTACGACCTCTACCGGCTTGAAGATGAGGAGTTCATGCAGATGGGGCTCTTTGAGGAGTTTGACAAGCCCGGATGGCATTTTGTCGAGTGGGGCAGTGACGCACTCAAAGCTTTTCTGGAAGGTGCAGGTTATACTGTTGCTATGGTGCAGATCGCACCGCATGGTACACAACGAGAATACAGGATAGAGATATAATGCATACACTTAAAGCGAGAAAACTCTCCAAAACTATCAAAAAGACACAGATCGTACACGATATTACCCTGAAGGTGGAGAGCAGAGAGATTGTCGGTCTGCTTGGTCCAAACGGTGCCGGGAAAACCACGTCGTTTTATATGGTATGCGGTCTGACGGGTGCTACAAGCGGAAATGTTTTCCTTGATGGAGAAGATATTACAAAATTCCCGCTTAGCAAACGTGCGAAGATGGGTATAGGGTATTTGCCTCAGGAGTCGAGCATCTTCAAAGACCTGACAGTAGAAGAGAACCTGCTGATCGCCGGAGAAGCGCTGAAGCTTGACAAAGAGACGATCCGTACCCGTATCGAGAAGCTGCTTGAAGTCTTTAACATCGAACCGATCAGAAACCGTCAGGGGATACGCCTCAGTGGTGGTGAGCGAAGACGTGTGGAGATTGCCCGTGCGCTTATGGGGAACCCCAAGTTTTTGCTGCTGGATGAACCCTTTGCCGGTGTTGACCCTATAGCCGTGCTGGATATTCAAAATATTATCAAACAGCTTGTCTCGTACGATATGGGTATTCTTATTACCGATCACAATGTGCGTGAGACACTCGGCATCTGTGACCGTGCCTATGTGATGCGCAGCGGGGAGATGCTTGCTTCAGGTACAAGTGAAGAGATTGCCAATAACGAAGATGTGCGAAAACACTATCTTGGAGAGCACTTTACCTTTTAGAGTTCTTTGAGGAGTGATTCTGTAACCTGCTCGGTGTAGTTTGGCTGCACAGTTTCACTCTCTATCCATCGCATATAGGCATCATGTGCTTTGTGCCATATGCTCATGTGCAGCTTGGGCACTTCATAGGTATGTACAGAGAGAATCGTCTCTTTGACACGGGGGTAGAGTGCGGTTTTGGTTTTATTACTCCCCCATCAAATAATCCGAAAGTTTGAGAGAACGAGACAAGGCAAGATGTGCGTGAAAAAAACTGAAGGACTACCCGCTAGTCAGATGCTTCCATTGTTTACCTTTTCAATAAGATCATGTACACTGCGTTCTATCATCTCAAAGACTTTTTCGAATCCTTCAAAGCCCGGAAAGTAGTAGGGGTCAGGTATGTCCGCTCCGTTATAGCCGCCAAAATCCCCCAGAAGACAGACATTTTGAAAGCCTTTGGACTCCAGATCGGCGAGATTCTGCTGATCGAGCGCAACAATGCAGTCAAAAGTGTTTTTGTCTTTATCCGTGACCGGTCTGGAGATCTGTGAGGATATATCTATACCATGTGTGTGAGCAACCTTTATACTGTTGGCGCAGGGCGGCTCATCCTGATGCCAGCTGCTTGTTCCTGCCGAGTCCACCGATATATCAAGCTGTTTTTGTGCGATATAGTGTGCAGCGATACCCTCTGCAAGAGGACTTCGGCAGATATTCCCAAGGCAGACAAATAAGATGCGTTTCATACATATTCTCCATATAGGGTTGACAATATTTTAGTGTAATTTGTCATAAAAAGGAGAATACTAAAGATAGACAACCATATTGCGCCCTTGTGCTTTTGCTTTATAGAGTGCAGTATCGGCATTATTGTAAATGTCAATAAAATCGTATTCATAAGCCTGAACAATATGTACACCGATCGAACAGGTGACATAGGGAGCAATGGGGTTTTGGCTGTGTTCTATGTGAAGGTCATACACTTGTCGTCGAAAGTTGTTGACACGTTTTTTAATCTTTTGTGAAGTATCTGAAACAAGGATACCGGCAAACTCGTCACCGCCTATACGGAATGCATATTTGCATGTCTGTTTCAGCAGAACGGCAATCTCGATAAGGACATCATCCCCTTTTTTGTGTCCGTATGTATCGTTATAGTGCTTGAAGTGATCGAGGTCAAGCAGCATGTAGGCAAAATATTTTTTTTCCCGCTGTGCTGCATAGAACTCTTTGGGAAATATCTCTTTGAGTGAGCGGCGGTTATAGAGGGAGGTAAGCGGGTCTGTAATGGAGAGTTTCTCAAAAAGCTTCAGCTGTGCCAGTTCTCTCTGACGCAGTGATGTAATCTTCTCATAGGCCTTTTCATTGCTGTTGGTGATGGCGTAGATAACGTAGAGCATGACGATCTGTGAAATGGCAAAACGTATATAGCTTGCAAGATCCCACAGTCCATGCATCCATATACCCACACCGGTATAAGAAAGGCTTAGGGCAAAAAAGAGAAAAATGATAGAGATAAAAAGTCCTTTTCTCGCGCCAAGGATGATCATACTGAAGGGAGCAAAAAAGTAACTCCATACCATACTGAAGTGTTCTCCTTTGAGCAGTACGATGAGTGAGAGATAGCCCAAAAAGAGAATAAATGTACTGAGATAGGAGGCACTCTTGTAGTCTTTTTTCCTTCGCAGGAGTATGAGTGCATACAGGATAGGGGCGCCGATACCAAGCTGTATCATACATAGACTGCAGTTGTGTGACCAAAAAAGATTGAAAATAAAAAGTGCCCCGTCTGTTACAAGTGTAATAAAGAGGAAAGCATTGAGCATAAGTATCCTGGTGTGTTCAGGATTGTATGACTCAACATTGAAAGATGCGAGCATAAGCTCTTTGAATTTTGGCTGTGTTGACAATGATGCCCTTTTTGTACCTTTTTAAGATATTTTTTCTATCTTAAGTGTTATGAGTTACGGTTTGTAAAACACTCCATGTAATATAAATTTTTATATATTTCTCCAATTATAAAACGAAAATATATTTAAAATCTAACAAATTAAAAAGATAAACCAAACAACCCAGGGAGAATATGAGGTTGTCTGGCACATTTTCGGTCTTCCCAAAGTGTTTAAAAATCTATGCTGCAATAGATTTTTAAAGCAGACTTTTTCACAAATATAATAATTTATTGATCTTTTATTTCTTCTCCCGGGAACTATTCTATCATAACTGCGTCACATCTTGCGTCACATTTTATTTGGTGCAAAAATTTATTCTCTTTTTATTATAATGAGTGAGCAGAAAAAGAAGGAAAGAAACAATGTACCGTTTTTGGAAATATTTTTTTATATGTGTTTTTTGGATGAACAGTACACTCTTTGCTCTCGACATCTCCTTGACAAAAACGGTTGAACCGCTGCTCAAAGATGCCTCTATCTATCTTGACTACAACAGAAGTGAGACTGTCCACACCATAAGAACAAAAAAGTTTCACATTGCCGGAAAGGAACATATAGGGTTTGGCTACTCGCCAAAGTTTGCTGTCTGGATCAAGGTTGTGCTTTCCAATCCCTCAGATAAAAGTGTACGGCGTATTATCGAGTATGCCAATCCGCTGACAACGACGGTAGCACTTTATGACGGTGATAGAGGTAAACGCATCGGTACAGGAGGTATAGGGGCTTGGGAGACAATTAGAAGTATCAACCCGGCATTTTCTATTACATTGGAAGCGCATGCATCGAAAACATTCTATCTGAAAGCAGAATCGGATGTAACAACACTGATTGTCGAACTGAATCTCTGGCAGGTCGATGCATTCTATCAGCATGAGAGCCAAAAGCAGTTTTTTATGGCTCTATTCTTTGGTGCAATGCTCATTTTGCTGCTTTACAACCTCTTTATCTGGCTGTCGGTACGGGAGAAGGTTTACCTTTACTATGTACTTGCATTTACAGGTATTGTATTTCACCATTTTTTCTATAAGGGACTGGCAGAGCTCTATTTGCTCTCTCCCCAAATGAGTTTGGCTGTTGTGCAATATGCGGCATTTATCGTTGCAGCACCTGTATTTTTTATGGCGCTTTTGGCTAAAGAGGTTATGAGTCTGCAGCAGTATCCGAAAATCAACCGTTTTCTAAATGTTTCACTGCTTCTTTTTGTGGTGGCAACAGGAGTCTGCTATTGGTTTGGGCTTATTCGTTGGGGGAGTAATAACAGCCTCAGGAGTCTTTTCCCTGTGCTGATGCTGTTCATATTGATAGGCATTACAGTCTATGCCTATCTCAAAAAGAACAGACAGGCAAAGTTTGTTCTGGTCGGATGGTTCATACTGATGGTGTCGGCACTCTTTATGTTTCTCTCTTCGGAAGGGTATTTGGATATTAGCGATCAGTTTTCCTACTATGCGGAGCTTTCTATTTTGACCGAAACACTGCTTTTTTCTTTGATCCTTGCAGACAGACTGAAGCAGCTTCGGCTTGAAACGCTTCAATCACAAAGAAAACTGATACAGTATCAGGAGGAGGAAGAGGTACGGCTGACAGCACTGGTTTCAGAACGTACAAAGCAGCTTGAACAGTCTGTAAGAGAGAAAGAACTGCTGCTGCAGGAACTCAACCACAGGGTTAAAAACAGTATTCAGACGATTGTCTCTTTTTTGAGGCTGCAGATTGATGAGACAGCAGATCCGCAAATGCGGCATACACTGCTCAATGTTGAGAACAGGATCATGTCCATCAGCCACCTGTATGCACTGCTGTATGAGAAACATAACCTAGGCAGTGTCAGTGCCTATGAGTACTTCTCTCTGCTTTGTGAACATGTGCAGACCACATTGGGCAATGAAAATGTAAATGTGCATATTGATACAGATGTACGTCTTGACCCTGAAACAATGGTATATTGCGGATTTATTGTCAATGAAGCGCTTACCAATGCGCTGCAGTATGCTTTTGATAAGGATGAATCGGGAGAAGTATCGATTAAACTCTCCCAAAGAGGTCAGAACTATATACTTATGATTAAAGATAATGGTAAAGGCTTTGGTATGAATGGAACCCATCAGAGTATGGGACTGTTGATCATGGAGTCTTTGGCTGCCTATCAGTTGCAAGGATCGATGCAGATCAGTACGGCATCGGGTACAGAGATAGCGATTATATGGGAGGAGAATGATGCGTGAAAGGATTTTTATTGTGGAAGATGAAGTGATCGTGGCTATCGAGATCAAACGTACGATCGAAAAACTGGGCTTTCTGTTTGCCGGAATGGCATCGAATGATAAAGATGCGCTTCGAGCAGTGCCGGAAGTGATGCCTGATCTGATCCTGATGGATATCACACTTAAGAAAAGTCGCACTGGTATAGAGATAAACAGGGAACTTCGGAAACACTACAGAATTCCGGTGATCTATTTGACATCAGTCACCGATACCTCTATTATGCAAGAGGCGATTGCAACCGAGCCGGTAGGATATCTGCTGAAACCTTTCAGGCGGGAAGAACTTCACTCTACCATTCTGCTCGGACTCTACAAAGCGGCCGCAAAAGAGGTAGCAAGACCGGATCTACTTGCACTTGGATACGGCTACTTCTATGATCTTTCAGAGGAGAAGCTTTTTTATGGAAAAGAGTATATTCCCCTTGGTAAAAAGGAGGGGAAACTGCTGAAAATACTGATTGATGCCGAGGGGCGTGTCGTCCCTTTCAATCTTATCGAATCACTGATATGGGAAGGAGCATTGATCTCGGAGAGTACTTTGAGAACACTGCTGTACCGTCTGAACAACAAGCTTGATCATAAGCTTATTGAGACTGTTTCCAGGTATGGATGCAGGCTTGTGCGTGGCAATGCCTAAACCTCGGTATGTTCAAACCAGAGTTTCAGAAAATCACCGCGCTCGTACTGTTTTGCCCCCAGATGAAACTTGTAGGGCATATAGCTTTGTCCCAGATTCCAAAAGGCAAAGCCGTTCTCCTGTAAGTAGCGTGCAAGCAGGACAAGCTGGGAAGTGCCATAGTTCCTGAAACGTTTTTCCCTGCTGCCAAAACCGCTGAGACTGGTATAGGTGTTGCCGATGATGTATCCTATCTCTCCGGCTGCCATCTCTCCATCCTCTTCTATATAACAGCCCAGTATCTGAAAATCTTCCCGTATGTGCCGTGTCTGAAGCAGTGTCTGTTCGTAACGCTCTGTCAGCCAGCATTGCTGATGGTGGGCACGGATCTTTTCAGCAATCGGATGGATATCAGAGGTAAAGTGCAGTTTCAGGTTTTTTTTGCGAAGCAGTTTTTTGACCTTTTTGCTGATATGGAGATCTTCAAAGTGAAGCAGTGCATAGGAGAACTGTATTTCGGGAAGCAACAGTTCTCTGCCTTCATAGATATCTGTTACAGCAATAAATCCGGCTTTTGCCTGTGCAATATAGAATACAGCGGAAAAGTCTTCACTCCAGTAGTAGTTACGCTCCATATCTGGGTAGATACGGGTGAGCAAAATAGATGGATTCGTTACATCCTCATAGGTTAGGGGGTAGATACCAAGTTGCATATCGCCCATGTTCCAATCTCCCTCTTTATCATAACCTTTTTGATACAATAGCGTAATTTTACCACAAAGGCAGTTGGAATGAAGATCAATCTTGTCATCATCGACAAAAAGGGGAAGGAGCAGCTCTACACCCCTCTGATAGAACACTACAAAAAGATTGCAAAGCCGTTTGCCAGAGTGGAGGTGATAGAAGTGTTTGACAAAGAGATCGCAAAAGCGCAGGATATCTCTCCGGAGGCGGCACGCCGATCCTATACAAAAGCATTGCAAAAATATCTTGGCGGGGGTATCAATATTGCACTCGACCCCTCTTCAAAAGAGGTAGACAGCTTCGATTTTGCAAAACTGCTTAAGGATAGGAGTGTTGTAAACTTCTTCATTGGCGGCGCTTACGGCTTTGAGAGCGATTTTTTGCGTCAATGTAATAATGCAGTATCATTTGGTAAAATAACGCTTTCACACAAGTTGGTGAAGGTTGTTTTGCTTGAACAGATATTTCGAGGTTTGAGTATCAACCATAATCACCCATATCATAAATAGGAAGAAGAGACATGTTGACACCCAAAGAGATGGAAGAATTCAAAAACAGACTGCTTGAGAGAAGAGCCCAGATAGAAAAGAATCTTGCAGGAACCTCCCTTGAGTTGAAGGAGATGAGTGATCTTGAACTCAATGATGAGGGGGATTATGCTGCTGCATCTGCAGAATCGGTCGTAGACAGTGCCATTTTGGTCCAGCAGCGCAAAGAATTAGCAGAAATTGACCTGGCTTTGGATAAAATAAAGAATGGCACTTACGGCATTTGTGAAATGTGTGAAGAACCGATAGGGCGTGCACGTCTTGAGGTAAAGAACTTTGCACGTTTCTGTATTGTCTGTAGGGAGATCAACGAAAAAGAAGAGCAGTAAACACGCTTGAAAAGGGGTAGACAATGAGACTTGGTCTGTATATTTTTGCGGCATTGACACTGATGGGGATCGTAGGTGCGGTTGTGCATATGATCAACCCGAACAACTTTCTCATAGAAGTAATGGGGATTAACTTCAATTTTCCGGTAGCGGTCTGGGTAATACTGCCGATGTTCCTGCTTCTGGTCTTTACGGCAATCCATATGTTCTATTATGGGCTGAAGGGCTACTTCAAGCAGAAGAAGTGGGAGAGAGATGCAGCGACACTTGAAGATGCGCTTTACTGGTCGCTTGTCAACGAGCCAAAAGAGCAGAAATATACAATCGATGAGATCAAAAAGTCGGCTGTACTGCTTGGAAAATCCAACCTGACGGTTGTTGACGGTGTAGAAGGGTTGAGTGACAGACTGACAAAAATTGTCAATATCCTCAACAAGATCAAAAACGGTGAGTATGTGGACCTCAAAGAGCATAAGCTTCTGAAGGTCTTCAATGAAGGCAATCCGCACCTTATCAGAAACCGCCTGAACCGTCTGGAAACTGACAGTGAGTTTGTCGAAGAGGTGATGAAGTCCTCTTCCAAGTACTCTGAACCTGTACAGAAGCATGCTCTGGCGATTTTTGCAAAAAAAGAGAGTTTCTTTAAAGCCAGAAAGTATGCAAAGATCTTTGATGTAGAGAACTTCTTTGTTATGCTTAACCGTCTTGACGAGGAGGAAGAGCTCGGGCTTACAGCTGAAATCCTGAACGATTTTGTTGAAGCACTGAAACTCAGATGTGCCGATTTTGTACGTATTGCAAAAATCACCAAAAAACATTTCAGCCCGGATGAGAACCTTGCACTCTTCAAAGCATACCAGAAAGAGAACCCAAAAGCCCAGAATGCATACCTGTACCTGCTGTTTGAGTATGAGCTTCTCGATGAGATAGAGAAGTATCTCGATGAGCAGGAAGAGCATGAATTTATGAAGTACAGAGCACTTTACGAACTGAAAAAACAGAACAAAGGGTTCAAGCTCGAAGATCTGATCGACGCTGAATCGATCTGTAAAAACGTTTAAGCGGCAATGGCACAACTGGATTTTTCCACACCTCTCTATGCACTGGCCCCGCTTGCGGGCTTTACCGACCTTCCTTTCCGTTCCGTTGTCAAGAAGTTCGGTGTCGATCTGACCGTCTCAGAGATGATCAGCTCCAACGCACTGGTACACAACAGCAAAAAAACCTACAAAATGCTTGAAAAAGCCCCTTGGGAAGACCCCTACAGCATACAGATCGCAGGAAGTGACCTTGGGGTCATACGCAAAGCGGTGGAGATCATCAACGAAAAAGAGGGGATCACCGCCATCGACCTTAACTGCGGCTGTCCAGCACCAAAGGTGGTCAACAACCTTCAGGGAAGCTCTCTGCTGACCGATCTGCCGCAGATGGGAAGGGTGATCGAAACGATAAAGAAGTACTCCAACAAACCCTATACCAGTGTCAAGATGCGGCTTGGATTCAACGAAAAGAACCATGTCGAGATTGCAAAAATTGCAGAGGCAAGCGGGGCGGACTACATTGCGGTACATGGACGTACACGGGCAGGACGCTACAAGGCGGCAGTTGACTATGACGCGATTGCCCAAATCAAAGCGGCAGTCTCTATCCCCGTGATCGCCAATGGAGATATAGACTCTCCTCAAAAGGCAAGATGGGTACTTGAATATACCGGTGCTGACGGTATTATGATAGGGCGTGCCGCTGTAGGGAAACCGTGGATATTTCAACAGATCAAAGAGGGAACGGATGAGGTCAGCGGTGCACTCATCAAAGCAGTTGTGCTTGAACACTTCGACCAGATGGTCTCCTACTATGACAAGTATGGTGCGATCATGTTCAGAAAAAACCTGCACGCCTACTCAAAAGCGGGCTATCAGGGTGCATCGGCATTTAGAGACACCGTAAACCGACTGGAAGACCCTGTGCAGATGAGAGAGGTGATTGAAAGCTTCTTTTCTCAGGAGCCTTTACGCCATTGATGGGGATCAAGGCAGCCTGATGAAATTTTTACTATAATCCCATCCAAAAAAACAGGACACACTATGACCTTTGTGATCATCAAGACCATTCACCTCTTTGCCGCATTTATCTATGGCGGATTTTTGATTACTGACAACCTCTTCCTGACCAAGATAAAACGCACCTTCAATGAAGAGGAACATGCAAAGATCAGAGAGTCGTTCATGAAATATGTCAGGAAGGTGGTCCCGCCCAGCCTGCTGGTTGCCGTAGGGACAGGACTCTATCTGATCTCACAGGTGTATGGTCCCATCTCAGAAGAGGGATTGACGTGGTTTCAGACACTGCTTGGGCTAAAAGCCTTTTTAGGTATCTGGCTTGGGCTTAGAGGCGGTCTGCAGGTCTATTTTGGCATCCAGCCGTTTGTCTTTAAAAGCCATCTGCTTCCCTTTGCTTTTGTGCTTACTATTATCTTCCTCTCGCAGTTTATGTTTTTACCTGTTTAAAACCTTTCTATCTTTTCTTTCTATACATCATGTGCTACCTTGTAGGTCGGGTCATCTTCCTCGTAGGTACAGAACGGCCCAGCAATACGCAGCATTTTCTTACAGTCTTGTGAGAGGTGGCGCAGGGTAAGCTTTTTGCCTGCTTTACGGTACTTTTCGGTCAGTGCATCGATCGCTTCGGCACCGGAGCTGTCCATCACCCGTGCATTTTTGAAGTCGATGACCACTTCGTCTGGGTCTGCTTCAACATCGAACTGTTCGTTAAAGGAGGTAACAGAGCCAAAGAAAAGCGGGCCGTCGAGTTCATAGATCTTTTTGTTGCCCTCCATGTGGGTACGGCTAAAAATTTTGGCGTGTTTCCATGCAAAGACCAGTGCCGAGATGATGATACCGGCAATGACCGCTACAGCGAGGTCGGCAAAGATGGTAATGATGGTAACGACAATGAGGACGAAGGCATCTGACTTTGGCATATGCTTAAGACGCTTGACAGAAGAGAACTCAAACGTACCGATGCTCACCATGAACATGATTCCTACGAGTACAGCGATAGGAATGGCAGAGATGACCTTGGAGAAGCTTACAACGAGGATAATGAGCAGTGTCGCAGCAGTAAAGGAGGAGAGTCTGCCAAGACCGCCTGAGGTGAAGTTGATGACTGACTGCCCGATCATCGCACACCCTGCCATACCGCCAAAGAGTCCGGATGTGGCGTTTCCGATACCCAGTGCGACACACTCCTTGTTGCCTGAACCGCGCTTTCCGCCCATTTCATCAAGCACTGAAAGGGTCAGCAGAGACTCAATGAGCCCGACCAGTGCGACGATCACCGCAGTAGAGATGATGACTGTCAGTGACTCCCAGCTTAGGAGCAGATGCCAGTCAGGCATCACAAAGTGGGGCAGGGAGACGTTGGAGAGGTCTGCCATGTCACCGACGGTTTTGGTGTCGATGTGTCCAAAATAGACCACAAGGGTAATGACCACAATGGCAACCAGACCTGCAGGTACCGCTTTGGAGAGTTTGGGAAGGTACTGCATGGTCAGCATGGTTGCTGCGATGATGATGTACATCACATAGTTTTCACGCAGACTTGCCTGAATGATCTCGATCCATGAGTGGTACTGCTCCATGTGTGCGGGTGCGAGGAAAGGTAGCTGTGCCAGCGCAATGACGATGGCAAGCCCGTTAACAAAGCCAAAGAGGGCGGGCTGCGGTACGAGACGGATAAATTTCCCCATTCTAAGCAGTCCGATGGCTATCTGGATGAAGCCGGCAAGGATGGAGGTGATGAGGATGTAGTGCAGTACCATCATCGAGAGAGCCTCTGTGTCCAGATTCGGGTAGTGCTGTTTGACCCAGAGCCCGAGTGAGACGAAGACCACTGCCACAGAGCCGGTGGCTCCGGAGATCATCCCCGGTTTTCCGCCAAGAATGGAGGTGATCAGCCCGATGATAAAGGCGGCATAGAGCCCGACTACCGGAGAGACCCCGGCGATGAATGAAAAGGCGATCGCTTCTGGCACAAGGGCAACGGCAACCAGTGCTCCTGAGAGAATGTCATTTTTGATGTTCTGTTTTGAGTATCGTTGAATGTCAACCAAATCAAAGTCCTTCCGGTAAAAAATTTCGGCATTTTACCATAATAGTGTGTGGTAGGAGATTATTCAGATGATACAATGCGAATACCCAACCCCGGAGTATCTGACAACCTGATGTTGCTCTCATCAAATATTATATCACTTTGTGCAGGGTAGGAGGCAAGCAGGGAAACGGCATCAAGATCGAGCATGGTGATGGTGTTGGCTCTTGCAGAGGCAAGATGTACCCCCGCGGCGATGGAGAGAGGACCTTCCAGCATGCATCCGAGCATACACTGTACATTATATTCGGCACAGAGGTCTGCCAGTGCAAGGGCTTTGGAGATGCCGCCGGTTTTTGCCAGTTTGATGTTGATGTAGTCCACCGCTTCCATCTCAAGCAGTTTTTTTGCATCGTTGAGCGAAAAGACAGACTCATCGGCAAGAAGAGGGGTGGCTACACGCTCTTTGATATACTTCAGCCCGTCAATATCTTCAGCAGGTACAGGCTGCTCGATGCACTCGGCAACAATGCCGTCATGCTCAAGCTGCTCAAGCAGTGTAACTGTTTCTTTTGCGCTCCATCCCTGATTGGCATCGAGGCGCAGTGCTATGTGTTGCGGCAAGGCGGCATGTATGGCACGAACACGGTCGGCATCTTCGTCCGGATCGCTGCCTATCTTGACCTTGAGGGTATTATACCCGAGTGATACGGCATGCAGTGCATCGGCAACCATCTTTTCTGTCTTTGCCATACTGATGGTGATATCGGTTCTGAAGGCAGTCTGTGTACCGCCGAGCATTCGGTAGAGCGGCAGTTGCTGTGACTGTGCCTTCAGATCATACAGTGCGATCTCCAGTGCCGATTTTGCCGTTGTGTTTTTGACAATGGTGTGATGGACAATATGCAGCAGGCTGTCGAAATCTTCTATCTCTTTACCTATAAGGTGCGGTGCAATGAATGCAATGGCAGCCTCTATGGAGCCGATGGTCTCTCCTGTGATCTGCGGTGTAGGTGCACCTTCCCCATAGCCTTTATAGCTGTTGTCACACGTGATAACCACTACCACATCCTCCAGTCTATCGACACGTCTCAGTGCTGTCACAAAGGGAGTTTTGAGTGGGGCAGTGAGCCGTTGGGTACGGATGGCAGTGATCTTCATGACCGCATCTGTGTTTCGAGTGTTTCGATTTGGCGGATTTTTGAAGCGAGTATTTTGATTTTTTTGGCAAGATACTCACGTTTTTCCTGAATGAGTCCCTCTTCCATATCGTTTTCAGCATATTCAAGATCATGCAGAAGTGCTTTGCGTTGTGTGAGAAGTTGCTCTTTCTCTGCGATATACACCTCCTTTTTGCTAATCTCCGCTATCTGCTCTTCAGTAAGTTCCATTTGACATTCCTTCAATCGTTGTGTAAGATACAATTATAATTGAGTTCTCTGAAAAATCACCGGTTTCACTCGATAGCTCTGGCAGTCGTGAACACAAGCGCCCCTTTCAGGGGTTGGGCACTCCTTTGTCGCCATCGAGTGAAACCTCTGTGGGTAATTATTCAGAGGGTTCAATTGTATCAAAATCACAATTTATACACAGTTATCTATTATAGTCTGTAAAAGAAGCTTTTGGAGGAAGATCATGAAAAAACAGATAAAACATGCAGCGGTAGCAGGCGTTCTGCTTTCGGCACTGCTCTTTACAGGATGTACCCCGCAAGAGCAGGCTTTTGCCACCGGTGCGGCAGTAGGCGGCATTGCCGGTGCGGCACTGGCATCTTACGATCACCCTTACTATTATGACAGACCCTATTATTACTACCGTGGACGCTACTACTATGGCGGACACTATCATAACGGATACTACCACTACCACGGACACCGCTATCACGGCGGGCACTACTACCACAACGGATACCGCTACTACAATGGCAGACGCTACCGTGCACAGCCGGGACGCTACGGCTACTACCGCAATGCATCCGAGTACAAACGCTACCATAGCAGAACAACTACCAGACGCTACTATGGTAACGGACATTCCGGTACTTACACAAACCGGGGCGGTTCGGGTACCTACGGCACATCACGCTCTACCTACCGTACACGCAGTCGTTCAGGTTACGGACAGTCCGGATACTATAACGGCAGCAGAACGCGAACGACAACACGTACTACCTACAGAAGCGGGGCAGTGCGCTACTGATCCTCTGCGCACTGCTACCCTGCGATCACCTCCAGGACTTTCCCTACGGCAAGTCCGCCAAATGTCCCCACAATATACCCCAGCATCGCCATGAGTACCCCAATGGGAATGAGGGCACGGGAGTATGCCGATGCCAGAATGGGGGCAGAGGCGACACCGCCGATGTTCGCCAGTGAAGCGACACCGAGCACGAAGAGATCGAGTTTGAAAAGTTTAGCAAAGAGCACCATGATAAGTACATGGATCAGGATGATGATAAAGCCTGCTGCAATGTAAAGCGGTGCCTGTGTCAGCTCCCCAAAATTCGCCCGTGATGCGATAAGCGC
>JALVGO010000266.1 GCA_027029065.1 Sulfurovum sp. | reverse complement strand
AACACTTTAACAATGCTATGCTGAGAGTAGCCTTGCTTGTAGATTTTCAACATCTTTATATTGGATTATCATTGTCACCTCCTATGCCCCTTTTGTGTCATGACGACGGAGGCTTTGGTGCCGTACTCATACTTCTTATGGTCTTTGCCCTTGGCAATCGCGTAGATGTGTTGTTCATGAAGGAATAGATCTTGTTGGAATCTTTTTCTCACAGAGAGTGCAAGCACAAGGCTTTTGGTCGGAGACTTTGAGAAAGAGTTCGAATGTCTCTTTGTATTTCTCAAGCTGTGCTTCATTCATATTTCTGCCAAGGTCTCTTATGAGGATACCTGTGATAGTTTTTAGTCTCTTCATAGCGGATTTGGCTTTTTTGATCTTTTTGGGATGACGGAAGAATCGTAGAGAGATACGGTGCCCTTTGATCTCTTTAACATAGGTGCGGCGCAGTTGTATCTTTTCTTCTTTGGCAATATTATGCAAATGGTGTATCATCTTGATAGCCAGTTTGCCGTCAGTTGGGTAAGTGATATTTTTCTCCTGAACAGTGGTATCAATGATGACCTGTTTTTCTTCAGCATCTTTACCGTGCAGACCGACACTCATCGCAAAGATCTGCTCTACGCCCTCTTTGCCTATGCGTTTACGGAACTTTACCAACTCTGTAGCATCACACGGAAGAGCCGGAACATACTCTTGCATACCGCAGAAGTACTGGTAGTAGGGATTGCGTTTCCATTGCAATACAATACTTTCATCACTGAGGTTTTCGAGTTGTTTGAGTATCAGCAGTCCGACCATCAGGCGTATCGGCTTTGCAGGTCTGCCTTCATCACTGTAGTATTTGGCGAAGGCTTCATTGAATGTTTCCCAGTTTATGGTATCTGTAAGGGCAATGAGCGGATCGTTGCTATCAAGCATATCCCGCAGCTGTGAATGAAAGAGGTTTGGTTGGTTGGAGGTAGAGGATCTTGGAAGCAATTTTAACACCTGTTTCGACCAAGAATTGGTCTCAATCTTTATGTTTATTGGTTGATATTATACCGTTTTATCGCTTCCAAAGTGCCTGTTTTTGGGAGGTGTTTGGGTTTTTCAGGAATGACTATTTAGACAGATCAGGCAATACTGCGTTCATCTGTAAAAAAGAGGTAAAGTGCATAGCTCCACAGCAGCATGACCGGCAGCAGTGCTGTCAGTTCAGGTATGATTACGCCGTTGGCTCCGATCTGTCCAAGACCGAAAAGCAGACCCCATATCACAAATGTCGCTCCCAGTGCCGATGCAATGACAAATCCCATTTTCATCATTCTTGCATGGAACGGAAGTTTAAAAAAGAGAATCAGCAGCATTGCCAGTGAGAAAAGCGGCACTACCGCTTTCTCATAAAATGCCGATCGTATTTTGTCCGAGTTGAGATGCTGGTTTTCAAGCAGCCGCCATGTATGGTAGGCATCGATCAGGTTCAGTGCATTTCCCTCATAGAGTGATTCAATGATCTTCGGTTTGTACCCCTGAAGGGTCTGGATGGTCTCTTTGTGTTCCACATCATACCGCACAAGGTAGCCGTAGCGGTTGTAGCGGTGTGTTTTCAGTGTTGCATCATGTGCATCCCACTGCGTACCGTCAAAAACCGCATAGGGGGCATGTATCGTATAGAGAACCTTGTTGTCTTTGACCTTGAAGATCGTTACCTCTTCAAGTCTTTTGTGTACCGGATCGAGCTTTTTCATATAGACAAAAGTATCATGGTATTTGAAAAAAATATCGTTGACATTGTAGGCACCGATCTCATTTTTAAGCAGTGCTTTTCCTTTGTCCTTGGCATAGGCAAACTCCGTTGTATTGAGTCCGAGAAAAACAAGGTATGTCAGCAGTGCGAACAGGAACATCGGTACAACAAGCCGTCTCTTTGTATAGCCAAAAGCATGAAAACTGCCCATGGTATTTTGTTTGACCAAAGCAAGTTTTGTCATGATCAGGGCAAAAATGATCGCAAGCGGATAGAGCATACCCAGTGCCTGCTCCCACATATAAAAGATATAAAGGATTTTATAGTTCCATGAAACCTGAAGCTCCTGAATATGCTGAAAATAGTCTATCGCCGCAAATGCAAGCGAAAGCCCCAGAAGTATCCATAGCAGATTTTTCAGATAGAGTTTGCCAAGATACCGGAAATAGAGGGGAGGATTAAATATATTCATACCGTCAACCCCTCGACAGACTTCAGTGAAAAGCGGGATTTCACCTCATCGAGTTCATGGTGCATCAGAGCATTTGCCGCTTTGAGCACGTGACTGACAAGGCGGTCAAGATACATCGTCTCTTCAGCAGAAAACGGATGCAGTACATAGTCTGCAACCTGTGACTTGCGTTCAGGTTTCCCTACCCCGATACGGATACGCAGATACTCTTTCCCGATCATACTGTCAATAGACTTCAGTCCATTGTGACCGCCGTGACCGCCCCCTCTTTTAAAACGAACCGCACCAAAAGGCAGATCGATATCATCATGGATCACGATAATATCATCCATCTCGATCTTGAAGAACTGTTTGACTGGCAAAACACTCTTCCCCGAAAGGTTCATAAAAGTGGTCGGTTTTAAAAAAAGGGTGGAAGCGGTACGGTAAAGTGCACCGTAAAATGCGGATTTTGAGATATCTCTGGCTCCATGCTCCTTGACAAGTGCGTCAATGACCTTGAAGCCGATATTATGCCGTGTCTCTTCGTATTGTGATCCCGGATTTCCCAGACCTACGAAGAGTGTCACGACAATACTTTCATTATTTGGACTTGATTACACCACAGATTGCAACATCCGGTCTGTCCATCAGACGGCACCCCTCTGGTACCTCTACATCTCTGACAAGAATAGAATCATCTCTGTTGAGAGGTTCAACATTCAGGTCAAATTTTGCAGGCATATTTTCGATTGCCCCTCTTACTTTCAGTCTTCTTTTTGACATAACAAGTACACCTTTGTTCTTCAGACCAACCGGTGTACCGTGTGTGACGACAGGAACAAGATAGTCAGTTACCTGACCTGGAACGGCAATTCTGAGGTCAACATGTACCACTTCTCCGTGTACCGGATGCAGTTGATACTCCTGAATGACAACATTCAGCTCTTTGTCTCCTACTTTTACCGGGAATGCAAGGTTCTCTTTGGCTCTTACCGCTCTTACAAACTCACCGCGCTTAAACGCCGCCTGAATGTTCTCTACGCCTTTGGCATAAAGGTTTGCAGTTAGATAACCATCTCTTCTAAGCTTCTTTGCAGTCGTCTTTCCGATACTCTCTCTAACGATACCTTCTAACATTTTTTATCCTTGAATTGAAAATAGGAACGGATTATATCGAAATAATTTTAAGAGGAGTTGAAGGAGTCGGTACAAACCTGAAGCAGTTTAGGTTTGTTTAACCCTCTTGCCTTCACGGGTCGCTTCGCTCCACCGCTATGGTTTCGTCGGTACAAACCTGAAGCAGTTCAGGTTTGTTTAACCCTCCTCATCCTTAAAGTCGAAGACATCCAGTTCTTGGTTCAGAGCATCTTCATCAACGATCGCACCTTTACCGACCCCTTGCATTTTCAACTTCATATCAGCCGGGTTAGTCGCATACTCAAGTGCTGTTTTTTCACTGATCTCTCCACGTCTGAAGATGTCAAGCAGCGCCTGGTCAAACGTCTGGGTACCATAGATCTCCTTCCCGTCAAACAGGGCATCGGGTATTTCGCTGTCGCGGTTTTCTGCAATAAGCTGCTCGATACGTGCTGTCTTTTTCAAAATCTCAATGGCAGCGACCCTTCCGCCTTTGACGGTAGGGATAAGCCTCTGGGAGAGTACCCCTTCCAGTACTGAGGCAAGTGACATCCGAATACGGTTCTGTTCGTCATTGGGAAACATCCCGACAATACGGTCTATGGTCTCTTTGGCATCGAGCGTGTGCAGTGTCGAAAATACAAGGTGACCTGTGTTGGCGGCATGCATCGCGATATCGATGGTCTCCAGATCCCTCATCTCACCGACCAGGATAATATCGGGGTCTTCCCTCAGTGCCGCACGCAGCGCATCTGAGAAAGAGTGGGCATCCTGTCCTATGCTACGCTGATTGATCAGACATCCGCGGTCTTTGTGGACAAATTCGATCGGATCTTCAACGGTGATAATATGTTTTTTCTGTTCTCTGTTGATCTTGTCCAAAATAGCTGCAAGTGTTGTTGATTTACCCGATCCGGTTACCCCGGTCACCAACACAAGCCCTCTTTGGATATTGGCAAAATCATTGACAACAGGAGGCAGTCCAAGCTGTTCGATACTGAGTATCTCGACAGGAATAATCCTAAATACTGCACTCAATCCGTCCATCTGGTAGAAGAAGTTGACCCTGAAACGGTGTTCACTTCCAATGGCATAGGAGAAGTCGAGATTTCTGTCTGTTTTCAGCTTCTCATACTGATCTTCTGTCGTAATCTCCCTAGCAAGCTCTTCCATCTGTTGGGCACTCAAGGTCTCTTTTCCCAGCAGTTTCAATACACCGTGTATCCGTACACGCACCTGTGATGCAGACTTCAGGTGAAGGTCACTTCCCTGGTTACTGATCATGGTACGCAGGTACAGTTTCAGTTTCTCTTCCATATTCTCTTCCCCTTCTTAGGTCAGTTTTTCAAGCATCCCGTCAAATGCTTTTTCAAATGCTTCCAATCCTTCTTTTAGAAGTGTATCATAAACTTCATCCATATCAAAACCGCTGTCTTTCAGGCGGGTAAAGTAGCCGTTGATCACCGCATCATCCATTGGCAGTTTCGGTGGGGTCGGCTTCACTTTTTGCCAGGACTCTATGGTTGCCAGCGGTGCGGTATTGACCGAATGGGGTGCAAGCAGCTCCCGCATATAGTAGTATGGGGGAAGATCATCCCCCTTAACCCCTGTACTGGCAAAAAGTGTTCGGATATGTCCGTTGCCGTGCTTTTCGATCATGTTGTATATCTTGGCTGCATTGTAAATACCGGTCAATCCTGTATCGATCCCCTCCTGCGCAAGCTCACTATCAAGCATACGGTCAAAACGGCTGACAAAGACAGAGATCACTCCGTCCACCTTCGCTTCGGTCTGTTCCATCCCCTTCTCCATCGCCTTGACACACCACTGTGCCTGTGTCGGGGAGAATATCAGTGTCGCATTGACAGAGATGCCTTCAGCAAGCAGCGCCGTCATCGCATCATATCCGGCATTGGTCGCAGGCACTTTTATCATCACATTGGGCTCACCGATGGCATCAAAGAGGCGTTTCCCCTCCTCTATCGTACCCTGTGTATCGTTCGAGAGAAACGGGTCAACTTCAATGGAGATGTAGCCGTCATTATCTTCATCGTAAAGCGGTCTGAGTGCCTGTGCAGCCGTTTTGATGTCTTCTATCGCAAGGGCTTCATACTTCTCTTTCGGGCTTTTGCCCTCCAGCGCTTCAAGCTGCGCCTTGTACGCCGGTGAGGTGGTGATCGCCGAGGCAAAGATCGCCGGATTGGAGGTGGCACCGTTAATGGTTCCCGCTTCAATCAGTTTCCCAAATTCATTTTGAAGATAATCTCGCTCCACAAAATCAAGCCACAGCGAAAAGCCTATCTCTCTATCTACCATCTGTTTCATCCTTGTATTGCCATTGAAATTGCTGCCAGCTTCCCAGATCGCTCGGTTTTTGCAAAGCATCGTGCAGTTCGTCCAAAAAACGCTCACGCGGTACAGTCTGTGCCCCAAGGGCAACCATATGATCCGTACGCATCTGACAGTCGATAAAATCATAGCCTCTCTGCGCTAAAACATCACTGAGTGCCTTGAACGCAACTTTGGAAGCGTTGGATACCAGCGAGAACATAGACTCGCCAAAAAAGGCTTTTCCCATCGCCAGGCCGTAAAGCCCGCCGACAAGTTCATCCTCTTTGTACACCTCTACACTATGGGCAAACCCCTCCTCATGCAGCCGTATATACGCCTCCTGCATCTCCGGCACGATCCACGAACCTTTCTGCCCCTCTCTGGGAACCGTTGCACAGTAGCGGATCACATCGGCAAAACGGTGATCAAATTTGACACTGAAGCCCGCATTGCGCAACACACGCCGAAAGGACTTGCGTACAATAAAATCCCCCGGATAGAGCAACAGTCTCGGATCGGGAGACCACCACAAAATGGGATCCCCCTCGGCATACCATGGAAAGATACCGTTTCTATATGCAGTCAAAAGCCGGTTGACAGAGAGATCCCCGCCATAGGCAAGCAGCCCTTCATCTGATGCAAAACGGGGGTTTGGAAAATTGTAGGAGTAGTCACTTAATGGTGCAATAAGGTAGTGGTCTTCGTCGAACATGGAGCCCATTACAAACTCCTTTGGTGTTTGTAAGTGAAGAGTGAAGAGTGAAGAGTGAAGAGTTTTGGTATGCATTGCTTTGCAATGCTTTTATTGATACTGTAGGGTTTTATCCCCCGACAACACTTTCTTTGTGCAAACAATATATCACTTTTAAATTGTTGTACCATACCGTTCATTTGGTATGTTAGTGTTGTGGGGGGACAACACCCTACGGGGTGAACCATGTTATGCTCCAAAGTCGAAAGTCAGTTTTTCGTTTTTAAAGCCCACTTTGACCCTGCCGCCCTTTTTGAGCTTTCCAAAGAGGATCTCATCGGTCAATGCCTCTTTGATCTTCTCGTCAAGCACACGGGCGATATGACGGGCACCGTAACGCTCGTCATACCCCTCCTGTGCGAGATAGGCTTTGGCTTTTTTGCTCACTTTGACCCGAATCTCTTTTGCCGCAAGCAGGGTATTGAGCTTTTCAAGTTCACGATCAACGATCTTGATAAGCGCATCGGTATCCAGCGGATTGAAGTTTACAATGGCATTGAGACGGTTTCTGAACTCCGGTGCAAAAAAGGCGTTGATCGCTTTGTCTGTTTTGACAGACGTGTCTTTGTTGAATCCCATCACATTGGGCTCTTTGGTTCCAAGGTTGGAGGTCATGATCAACACCACATTTTTAAAATCTGTAACGACACCGTTGTTGTCTGTCAGCTTCGCACCATCCATGATCTGAAGCAGTATATTCATAATATCCGGATGCGCTTTTTCGATCTCATCGAGCAGCAGTACCGTATGGGGGTGTTTCTTGATCATCTCGGTCAAAAGTCCTCCCTGCTCATACCCGACATACCCCGGAGGTGCTCCGACAAGGCGGCTTACCGTATGCGGTTCCATATACTCACTCATATCCAGTCGCTCAAAATGCACATGCAGTGTCTGCGCAAGCTGTGTTGCCAGTGCCGTCTTTCCGACCCCTGTGGGTCCCACAAAGAGGAATGAGCCGATGGGACGGTTCTCACCGTT
>JALVGO010000265.1 GCA_027029065.1 Sulfurovum sp. | reverse complement strand
ATATATGCTACGCAGAGAAGCTGGGACTTACGATGATCACCATCTGCAACACCTGTCAACTCAACTCTGCGATGACCAAACACGCACTCGACACCGATCCCGAACTCAAAGCACGGGTCAATGAGAAACTCGCAGAGGTGGGACTGGAGTATAAAGGGACTTCCGAGATCAAGCACTTCCTCTATGCCCTCATCGACAACTATGGTCTTGAGAACATCAAAGACAAAGTTCAGGTACCACTGAGCCAGTTCAATATCGCACCGTTCTACGGCTGCCACAACATCCGCCCCTCGGAGCTGCACCACAATGCAAACGGCGGTGAAAACCCTTACAATCCGACATCACTCGACCGTCTCATTGATGCGCTCGAGGGTCACCCTGTAGACTACAGCCACAAAAACAAATGCTGCGGTTTCCACGTTGAACTTCAGGCAAACCACACGTCAGAGGTGCTTGCAGGTAACGCAATGGTAGATGCCATCGACAACAACGCTGACCTCATGGTCACTCCGTGTCCTCTCTGCCACCTCAAGATGGATACCTATCAGGATGATGTAGGCAAGGTCATCGGCCGTGACATCGAACTGCCGGTACTGCATATGCCACAGATGGTCGCACTTGCGCTTGGCTGTACACCAAAAGAGATCGGACTCAATTTCCACGTCCAAAAAGCGACACATCTCTACACAGAAACAGCGTAAGCCTTAACACTGCAGCCTTTGGCTGTAGTGTTGCCAAATAATATTTTTCTCACTTCAAAGTACGCTATAATACTCCCATGACAACCCAGACACTCCAGGAAAACCCCTTTTCACTTGTCCTCTCCGGCGGCGGTGCGCTTGGCATTGCACACCTTGGCGTGCTTCACGATATGGAACAAAAAAAACTCAAACCCGCTGAGATTGTAGGTACCAGTATGGGCGGTATTATCGGGGCGTGTTTGAGTATCGGTATGCGTGAAGCACAGATTTACGAGCAGATCGCCTCCTTTGTCAAAGTCTCCAATTGGATCAGATTCTCCCTTTCGGGCAATGCTATTGTGGAAAATGACAAGATCGCTGAGATATTCTCTTCGATTTTTGGCAGCAGAAAGATGCATGAGACCGAAATCCCTCTCAAACTGATCACTACCAACCTTAAAAACGGGCACAAACGTGTTTTTGACAGCAGGGATGATGTCTGTATCAAAGATGCCGTACTGGCGACCATGGCAATTCCCGGTGTCTTTGAAGAGCATACTATCGAGGGGGAGGTGTACGGCGACGGATTTTTGTGTGAAAACCTCGGTATCTCGGAAGCGTCACACAGGCATGTGCTGGCAGTGGATGTACTGGGGGAACACTCTTTTGAAAAAGCGCTGCCGGACAACTTTTTCAAAACACACAATGTACTGGAGATGTTTGAACGCTCCATGCGGCTGCTCATCTACAACCAAAGCCGCCTGACCTTGACACATACAGACAAAAACATACTGCTGCTTGAACCAAAAACCTACCGCTACAGCACCTATCAGTTTCACAAATATGAACAGATCAGGGCGCTGGGACTGGGGCTGCTGTGATCACGAACGGTTTTAGTTACCTTGCCCTGCTCAGTATGCTTGCCGCAGCCATTGTCTACACGGAAAAGCGGACTGCCTACAGGCTGTTTGACTACCTGCCCTCCATTGTCATTCTCTATTTTGTCACCATGCTCTTCTCAACATGGGGGGTATGGGAGAAGACACCGCAGATTACGGCAACCTACAAGGCGCTTAAAGGCAATCTGCTTCCGGCAATGATCTTCCTCATGCTACTGACAGCCGATATGCGGCAGATCATTAAACTGGGTAAAAAGATGCTGCTGACTTTTCTGCTTGCTTCGGTCAGTATCGGCATAGGATTTGTCGGCATGTTCGTACTCTTTCACAGCTATTTTGAGAAAGGTGCATGGAAACCCTTTGCCGCATTGGCGGGCTCATGGATGGGCGGTACGGGTAACATGGTCGCCATTCAGGGTGCACTGCATGTACCTGACAGCGCCATGGGGTATGCGCTCCTCATTGACTCCATCGACTACGCCGTGTGGATAATGCTGCTGCTCTCCCTCGTCCCTTTTGCCAAAACCTTCAACCGGTGGGTCAAAGCCGATACTTCCATCATAGACAAAGTAGGTGAAAAGCTTGCCCAAAACGATGCCACGCGGCAGCCTATGGACTTTCAGTCGCTTTTTTTGCTGCTGGGGCTCTCGCTTGCCATCTCAGCACTTGCACAGTTTGCCGGAAATCAACTGCCGGTAAGTGATTTTGTGGGGCATACCACATGGACGGTCATTCTTGCGACACTTGCTGGCATTGGCTTTGCAATGACACCACTCTCCCGTCTTGGCGGCTCATCCGAGCTTGGTACCATGATGCTCTACCTCATTGTCGCGCTTATCGCATCACGGGCGAATTTTGGGGAGCTGACACAGGCACCGCTTTACATTGCAGCAGGCTTTATCATCATCCTGATCCATGTACTTATCATGGTGCTCTTTGCTAAACTTTTCAAACTCG
>JALVGO010000264.1 GCA_027029065.1 Sulfurovum sp. | reverse complement strand
TGGAGCAGAAACAGCGTGAAGTGACCATCAGAGCCTTTAAAAGCGGCGGTATCGACATCTTTGTAGCAACCGATGTGGCTGCACGCGGACTCGATGTCAACGACGTTACGCATGTCTTCAACTACCATATTCCCTTTGATTCAGAGAGCTATGTACACCGTATCGGGCGTACCGGGCGTGGCGGAAAAAGCGGAGAAGCGATCACTCTTGTCAGCCCCAATGAGCTGCGTACCATCAAACGTATCGAAAAAGATGTCGGTGCAAAACTCATCACTCAGGTCATCCCTACCCGCATAGAGGTACAAAACAGCCGTCAGGATGAGCTCATTGCCAAGATCGCCAATACGCAGATCACCGACAAAGCCATTGAACTGGTCAAAACCCTACAGCACGATCTGGACATTGTTACCATCGCTCATCTTTTGGCAAGCATGATTCAGAATGAAAATGCTGTCAAAGGAAAAGACAATATCGGTCTGGGACTCGAAGAGGTTGAACTGCTTATAGAGCGTGCCATGCAGCAAAGAGGCAATGACAGAGGCAGAGGACGTGGCAACTACCGTGGTGGAAACCGACGCAGAAACAGTGGCGGAGGCAATAGAAATAGCCGTAACGGACGTAACAGCAGAAATGGCGGGAGAGGCAGTCATAGAGACTGATTTTTCTTAAAAAAATAAATATTCAAACTTCTTAAACGATATTTATTTTCCTTTAATACTTTTTATTGTATAATCTGCTCACAACATTTAAAGGAGTAGATGATGAAGTTAATGAAAATGGCAGGGTTGTCCATTGTGGCAACCTCTTTTGTACTGGGTGCTTCAGGACTTGCACAAAAAGCACAAAATGCAGGTCTCAAAGCAATTCCTACAGACAAAGCCGCACTTGCAAAGCTGATTGATCCAAACAAAACAGTGACACCCCAGAGAGTGAAACTTGGTAAAAAGCTCTACTTTGAACCAAGACTCTCCAAAAGCGGGCTGATCTCCTGTAACACCTGTCACAACCTTGGAATGGGCGGTGTAGACGGTGTTTCTGCCGCTACCGGACACAAATGGAGAGCCAATCCGCATCATCTCAACTCTCCAACGGTCTACAATGCCGTCTTTGCACAAAAACAGTTCTGGGACGGCAGAAGCCCCGACCTTGAAGATCAGGCAAAAGGACCGATGCAGGCTGCACCGGAAATGGCTGCTGCCCCTTCACTGGTAGAGGCAAGGGTCAACTCTATGCCGGCATATGTCGAAGCATTTAAAAAAGCATACGGGGATGATGTCAAGATTGACTTCAATACCATTACTAAAACCATCGGTATCTTTGAGAGAACACTGGTTACCCCTTCCCGTTTTGATGACTTCCTCAACGGCAAAGAGGATGCACTGACTCCTGCAGAGAAAGAGGGACTTGAAACCTTCATTGCAAAAGGCTGTACTGCATGCCATAACGGTGTAGCACTGGGCGGCAGCATGCAGAAGTTCCCGGCTGTAGGCAAGTACAAATATGCCGATATCGGTGACTTCAAAGGTGACAAAAACGGTATGGTCAAAGTACCGACACTCAGAAACATCACTGAAACAGCACCATATTTCCATAACGGTGCGATCTGGTCTCTCAAAGAGGCGGTTCATGAGATGGGCAGAACCCAGCTTGGTATGGAGATCTCCGATGCTGATGCACAGAAGATCGTGACATTCTTTGGCGCACTCAAAGGACGCAAACCGGCTATCGAGTATCCGCAGCTTCCAACCATTACGGACAAAACACCAAAACCTGACATGAAATAGTGTCACCTTTTTTCAAACTCTTTTGTTATGATACACATTAAAAAGGGATATACATGCACATAGGATTCAGTGAAGAAGCCCAACAGAGCTACTTCTTTTCACAGCCGCACCAGCCTTTCTTTTTCCTGGCATTTGTTAATGCACTGGTAACCATGCTTATTTTTATGCTCTCCTATAAAGGTGTGCTGCACTTAGGAGTTTCGCCAACTTCCTTTCACAGCTACAGCATGATCTACCTGCTCTTCACTCCGGCATTTACCGCATTTCTCTTTACCACCTTTCCGCGGTTTACTTCAACACCGCCGATTGAAAGGAAGGTCTATATGCGCATATTCAGCCTCTTTTACCTTGGGTCGATCCTCTTTGTGCTTGGAAGCATCGTCTCTCCTTTGCTCTCCTATGGAGGCATGTTCCTGCTCTTTGCCGGACATGTCATGGTATTCAAGACCCTGCGCAGCATCTATGCCGCGTCGCAGATGCCTGACAATCAGGATGTCTTCTGGATATACACCGCCATGGGGTTTGGCGTACTTTCCCATCTGATCTTCATACTCTCATCTCTTTTCTATGTGCCCGCACTCGGCCTTGCAACAGAAATGGGCATCTATCTCTACCTCTTTATGGTCGCCTTTACTGTCGCACAGCGCATGGTACCCTTCTTCTCCCATGTGATGCACACAAAGAATATGAAGCTGCTGCCGAATGTGTTTGTACTCCTGCTGCTGCATGTGCTTTTGGAAGGCATCTACACCAACGCTTCCTTCATTGTTGACCTGCTGCTGGCATTTGTCATCGGCAAAGAGATCATTTCATGGAAACTCCCCTTCCCCAATCCAAACCCACTGCTGTGGATACTGCACCTCTCACTCTACTGGGTACCGGTAGCCTTGCTCTTTGGTGCCATGGCAAACCTTACGCGTATGCTTACGGGTACAAGCTTTTTACAACTTGATATTCATGTGCTTATGCTCGGTTTTGTCTTTACCATACTCATCGGGTTTGGAACACGCGTGACACTGGGACATTCGGGTAATATGATGCAGGCAGGCATGTGGGAGAAGGTACTCTTCAACTGGACGCAGGTGGTGGTTGTGATGCGTCTGTTTACCTCTATGGCAGCAGCGTTTGGCTGGAACTTCATGGTGCTCTTTGACATCTCCGCAACAGTCTGGATGGTGATGTTCATCCTCTGGGGTATCCGCTTCTTCCCGGTACTCATCAACGGAAAACAGCTGCATGATGCATAGTCCGCTCTACATCACAGACCTCGACCACACCTTTCTGCGCTCCGACCTGAGTCTGAGCGACTTCAGCATCCGTACATGGAACCAAAAAGCACAGGAAGCCCTGATGGGTGTGGCGACGGCACGCAGTTTCAGCAAATCAAAAGAGCTGCTCTCAAAGCTGCACATCAATGCCCCGCTCATCCTGCTTGACGGTGCCATCATCGTCACCGCAGAACGCAAACTCATCGACATGAAAACACTTGACAAAGAGACAGGGGATGCCGTGGTCGATGTAGGCTCTGCACACGGTATCGACCCTTTTATCCTCGGTGTCAAAGACAACGACCTCAACGAAGCGTTCCTCTACCCTCGAAAACTCAACGACTACCAAAAAGAGGTACTCAAAGGCTACAAAGACGACCCGCGTATGCAGTTCAACCCGCACAACCGCACCATGGAGCAAAACCTCAAGATCGTCTATTTTGGCTACGAGGCGCAGCTGCGCCCACTCTACGAGGCCATTAAACAGACCTTTGGCAATACGGTAGAGGCGAAACTCTCACCCGAAAAGTATGGCGGCGGATGGTTTTTGACCATTTTGCACCCTGAAGGCGACAAATCACATGCACTTGCCAAAGTCATCGACTATCTTGGCAAATATCCTGAGAATGTCACTGTCTTTGGTGATTCTGTCAATGATCTGGGGATGTTCTCTCTGGCAGGCACTTCGGTCGCCGTTGCCAATGCGCTCGATGAAGTCAAAGCGGTAGCGGATGTTGTTCTGCCTCACAGCAATGATGAGGATGCGGTGGCACATTACCTTAACGGAAACTAATCCCGGCAGAAGATTAGTTTACCGGATGCGCACACCCGATAAGCCCTTGTCTTGCTAATGTTTTGTGGATATTTGGATTACCCTCTTTGATCGCTTTGGCGATCTGCTCCTGCGCCCCTTTGGCATCCCAGATAACATCACCCTTTTGACACCCTTCTACCCCAGACTTTTTGTAAAAATCGATCTCTTTGTCCGTTGCCAGATGTGCTGATGTTGTCGCACCTGCCGGAACTGCAAAACGCTTTCCGTCAATGACTCTCATTTCTGTTTCATTTGCAGACGGCTGTACTGTACTACACCCTGCAACTGCCAACCCCGCTATTGCAATCATCCATAGTTGTTTCATCTCTTCTCCTTATAAAATAGTTACGCTAATTATAGCAACAATCACAAAAAAAGTCTCAATACCGGTTTATCAACGACATCTTGAGCATCTCAAGGCGCTGGGGTGTACCAATGTCGTACCATGCACCCTCATACAGTTCTCCCGTCACCTTCCCCGTATGCATCGCTTCTCGTAACAACGGTGCGAGTGCACTTTTACCGTAGGGTACGTTCTCAAAGAGTTTTAGAGAGTAGTAGCCTATGCCTGAGAAGGTATATCGGGGATGGTCGGCAACCTGCTCTCCTTGCAGAGCGAAGTCACCTTGCAGATTGTGTGCAGGGTTGGGTACAAGTACCAGATGTGCCAGTATGCCCTCTTTGAGTCTCAAAGAGGCATCGAAGTCATAGTCGGTCCATACATCGCCGTTTACAACCAGAAACGGGTCACTTTCTTCCAGATGCGGCAGTGCCTTGACAATCCCTCCGGCACTTTCCAGACCGCCCTCCTCCTGCTCATCGGAGTAAGTGATCTTCACCCCCCACTCCGAGCCGTCACCAAGCGCTTCGGGGATCATGTAGCCAAGGTGAGCGATGTTGATGACCACCTCTTTGAACCCATAGTGTGCCAGTTTTTCAAGATGCCACACAATCAGCGGTATGCCGCCTACTTTCAAAAGCGGTTTGGGGGTATGGTCGGTCAAGGGGCGCATACGTGTACCCAGCCCCGCAGCAAGAATCATCGCTTTCATCGTATATATCTTTCAAATACTGTTTTTCGCTCAGACATGAAGTACCTTGGAGAGCATATGTTTTTTTGCTGTTTCAGAGAGTCCGCGAAGAGCAATCAGGTCAACCTCTTTTTGCAATTTCTCTGCTAAAAAATGTTTAATTTCTGCAATACGTGTAAATGCCGAGAATCCTTTATGCTTTTGAATAAAGTTTTCTTCGACGTGATAAAGGATATCGACATCGCTTTTGTCTGTATAGTCACCGTGTGCATATGAGCCGACAATCCCGTCAATTTTAAAGCCTTCTCTCTCAAGCTGCGGTTTTATCGCTCTTACTGTAGTTACAACATCCATACTATACCTTTTTACTTTGACAAATTATACACTATCTTGCAACCACTTGGCAAACGGCTGTGTCTCTTCATACTTTCCTGCAGCCTCGAAAACATACTTCAGCGTCAAAGGGATATCGTTCAAATAACCCGGTTTACCGTCCCTTAGTGCCAGTCTCGAAAAGATACCGAGTATCTTGATATGGCGCTGAAGCCCCGTGAAGTCAAACCATTTCATAAAGGCTGCATCATCCACATCCACACCGCTGATATCCCTAAAATAGAGTGCCAGCCGTTGCACCTCCTCGTTTGGCAGCTCCATGTAGGCATCTTTGAGCAGAGAGACAAGATCGTAGGTGAGTGCCCCTGCCCTTGCATCCTGAAAATCGATAACGGCAATCGCATCGTTGCAGTCAAACATCAAGTTGCGCGAATGGTAGTCACGGTGGACAAAGATACCCTGCGGCTGTTCAAGCACCACATGAGCAATCTTTTCAAGAGTTGTGCCAATAAGTTTTTTCTCCTCTTTGGCAAGTACCATACCAAGATGTTTCTCAAGGTACCACGTCTGCATCAAGCCCATCTCAAAACGCAAAAAATCTCTGTCGTATGGCAGCAGACCGGAGATGTCTGCTTTTTGCATCTTTACAATCGTCTCAACCGCTTTTGGGTAGTAGTGGGTTCCCTCTGTTTTAACAGCATTGTAAAAATGTCGGTTGCCAAGGTCCTCCATAAATACAAAGTCTTGCTCCAGGTCGAAAGCATTGATCTTTGGTGTACGCACCCCTGCTTCAAAGAGTCTGTGGGCAATATCGACAAACGGTTCGACCGACTCGGGCTGCGCAGAAGCATCCATCACGATGCCGCTGTGGAGCGGATCTTCAATGCGGTAATACTTTCGCAGGCTCGCATCACCGGCCAGAGGCTTTAACGCAGCATCGATACCATACCCCTCAAGCCAGTGTATCAGCGCTTCATTTTCATTCATCTGTAGACACCTCCGAGTATGGTATTGGTTTTGACACCTGTTACATCTTTGAGTGCGACAGGTTCGCGGTGCATCCGCTTGTAGGCAAGCCATGCCATCATCATCGCTTCAAGACGCTCCGCCTCCTCCATCACCCCCACATGCACATTGGGCATCAATGCGGCAATGCGTTCAACCAACAGCCCATTCCTTGCCCCGCCACCGCAGAGCATCAGCATATCAGGGTTGAACTTGAGGACTTCGTTGGCAATACTCTGTGCGGTTAACTCCAACAAGGTACGCTGAATGTCAACAGGATTTAGTGAGGAGGTAGGAGGTAGGAGGTAGGAATTTTGTTTTGCATTGCTTTGCAATGCTTCTTTCTGAGCGCTGAACGCTGAATGCTGAACGCTCTGCAACCACACTTCGTTGAACTTTTCACGCCCTGTACTTTTGGGGTATGGCTTTGTAAAGTATGCATCCCCCATCATTGTTTCAAGTAAACCATAATCAACCCTTCCCTCTCTTGCCCAGTTGCCGTCTTTGTCGTAGGGGAGACCTTTATGTTTGGCTGTCCAGAGATCCATCAGCATATTGCCAGGTCCCGTATCGTAACCGATGAGTGCTTCACCCAGTACCGTGATGTTGGCAATGCCGCCAATGTTGACCACACAGACACCGCTTGTCTCTTCTCCAAGCAAAAAACGGTGGAACGCGGGTGCAAAAGGAGCACCCTCTCCACCGCATGCCATATCTTTTCGACGAAAGTCCGCCACAACAGCAATGCCTGTCTGTGCGGCAATAATGTTCGGGTCACCAAGCTGCATGGAAAAGGGGGTAGCACATGAGGGTTCATGCCATACCGTCTGCCCGTGTGAACCTATGGCGGCAATGCTTTGCGGATCGACAGAAGCCTTTTCGAGCAGTTTGTTGACGGCCTGGGCAAACAGCACTCCAAGGCGGTGGTCTATCGTGCCGACTTCTGCCAAAGTACATCTGCCTGCTATCACGTCGAGTATCGTCTCTTTAAGTTCCTGTGGAAAAGGGTGTTCATGGGTAAAGAGAAGTGTGCAGTGTTTTGCATCGACCTCACACAGTACAGCATCAACCCCATCCATAGAAGTACCTGACATCAGCCCTATGTAGCGTTTTTTCTCTCTTTTCATGTCACGATAGTACACAAAAGCCTCTTAAGAGCACCTCTAATAACATTGATATTTTTATAGTATACTATCTACATAATTTACTACCAACAAGGAATGTCTATGAAACGTACCATCTCAACCTGTATTCTCTCTGCAGCCGCCATCTTCGCACTCAGTGGGTGTGGTAACAGTGACAGCAAAAAAGAAACTGCACAGCAAGTGCAGCCCTCCACCGTTTCCGTCGAAAAACGCAAGCAGGCATTTGACAGCTACATTCACAGCTTCTCCGCTTACGGATTTGATGTCAACCGTACCAAAGACTCTGATACCCAAAGTCTCTATCTGCTGACCGTTACAGATGCACCAAAGGCAGCCCAGTCACTGCTGAGACTCTTCAACATGAACACGCTCGATGCGGAAGATCAGGCTAAAGTCAGTGAAGCCATTGCAAACAGCAAAATCGGTGTTGAGACAGACTGGAAGAAGTATGCCTCCAATGCGCCTGAGAGTGTCTTTGTCTACTACATGGGCAACGGCAAAGAGGGAACGTTTGGCAAACAGCTTGTAGCTGGCAAGAAGATCGGTGCCTATCTTACCTACGATGCCGCTGACCACCTCAAAAAAGCACGTATCAAAGACCTTGATGAAACATATACAGAAGGAACAGCCAAGGTACATGCTGTGCTTAAAGGTGCCCATGTTGATGTACGCAAAACTGCAGCAGATGAAAATGCAGCAAGCGCATACGATATTTTTGGTGGACAATTCTCACTCGATACGACCGATACCAACACTACCGAAACGTTCCATGTCGGCTACAAAGATCCTGAATGTCATATTGACAAGCAGAACTTCTATCTTGGCAAAGAGACATGTACTTTTCCAACAATGACCTTCAGCGGCAAAAAAAATGCGCAAAATGTCACACTGACACTCAACAACACACAGTTTACATATGACATATCCGAGCATAACAAAAAGGTACGCAATGATGTCAAACTTACTATCGATGATATCGATGTGAAATTTGAAGAGAGTAAAAACGGCAACGGTTCCTTGACGATGAAATCCTTTAAAATAGACGGCTATACCGACAATGTCGATACAGCACTGGTAAAATCGTTCTATGACCTCAGTAAAAATCCTCCAAAAGAGCAGAATGAAACGATTGCCAAGACCTTGGATCTTGTCGGAAAACTTTATGGAAGCGGTCTGACATTTAACTATACGGCATCACTTAAAAGCGTGGAAGGAAAAGGAAAAGGTCTAGACTTTGCACTTGACAACTACAGCGGTACAGGTCACGGTACCTTTGATGCCAATATCACCTACAAAGAAAAATCACAGGTAGAGAAGATAATCTTGCGCGATGTCGATCACAATCAGACCATCTTCGACCTGAAGAACTTCAAACTCGGCTACGGTGTAAAAGGACTCTATAACTTCCTGCCTGACTTCATGGCATTCTCAGCACAGGCAACACAGCAGGCAGACCAGAATGCCCAACTTACACCTGAGATGGAACAGAAGCTTACCCACATGGGTGAACAACTTGTACATAATGGTTTTGAAGTATTCCTCGCACCTGTCGGGTTTGATGCTGTGCATGCCAACGGTCAAGGAAAGAGAGTCGATCTTGGCAAGCTCAATTTCAACATCAATGCCAAACTGCTTTCAAACAATGCACCGCTCAATATGAACAATCCGATGGCAGCACTCATGCTGATGCCATACCTTCAGGCTGACGGGAAACTGGTACTGCCTAAAAAAGACCTCGAGATGCTCTCAAAAAATGTCCCGCCGCAAATGGTAATGATGCTGATGATGTTTGCCAAATATGAAGGTGACAATGCTGTCTTTGTACTGAAGTTCGAAAATGGACATCTGTTCATCAACGGCCAGCCGATGATGTAACATACGCCCATTTCGGGCGTATACTATGCTACAATAAACGAAGAGGCAAGCCCTATCGCTCCGCCAAACACCCCACCCCAGACAACCAGCCATCCAAGATGTTCTTTAATAAGCTGCTGTACCAGCGCTTTGACCATCTGAGGTGTCAGTTCCGCCAGCCGCCTGTCGATCAGCCGCTCTACCGATGCTATCAGATCCTCACTCAGTGTCGCCTGTTCGATGTGGTGCTGAAGCTGTGCATTGAACGCATCTGAGGTGACAATCCGCCTTACGGCACTTTTGAGCTTGTTGGAGAAGGGTTCACGCAGCTCTTCAAGTGCCGATTCTCCGCCGAACATGGCAATGGCACCACCAAACTTGGACTCCATAACTGTTTTGCTGAGCGCGTCGAATGCCGGCGTGAAATCTGCCGCATCGACAATGGGTGCAAGGTCGAGTTTCTTCTCCTCGTCGATAAAAAAGGCATTAAGCTGTGCCTTGGTGAAGAACTGCTCCATGATCATCTGCTTAATGGCACCCTTGAAAGGTTCGAAATTCTTCTCTATGACCCCTGAACCGTACAGAAACGGCACCTTTTCAAAAAGCATATGTATGGCAAGCTGGTTGGTTACAGCTCCTGAAAAGGCAAAGAGCCCTGTGTAGAGCAGCGGTAAGGCATAGGGTTCAGGCATGGCAAACGAGGTGCCTATGAGCCCAAGTGAAACCGCATCTGTTACAGAAGATTTGGAAAGTTTCATCTGCATTGACTCCTTTTTAGAGCGGATTATAGCACATCCACAATTACCCCACATTTTCCCCACAAATCATTCACAAAAAACATTTACAATAGCCCTATCACATATAAAGGATTGACCATGAAACTGACATTTAAATTTCTTTTGGTTGCAGTAGTACTGCTCTTCTCTTTTCAGACACTTCAGGCAAAAAGCCATCATGAAGAGATTGAAAAAGTGGACATCAGCAAACTCGACCGCTACTACACTTCACACACTGCAAAGAAACGTACATTTAGAACAAAAGAGGCATTCAAACGTGTACAGGCACGTCATACCAAAACACGCCACATAGAACAAAAACACAATCGTCACATAGCCTCAACACCGGCACGGGTACACCCCAACCGCTACCACCCTCAAAACCGATGGTATAATGACCGGTATGATAATGGTGAGGAGTACTACGGCAGATACATTCCAAGACGACAGTACGAAAGGGCACACCGCCGGACAAAACGGGGCTGGGTACTCGCCTACCGCTACGACAGAGCAGACTTCTTTGACCGTGACGGTTTCTACTACGGCTACTTCAACCGTTACGGTTACTTTTTCGAAGGAGAGTTCTACCGCTACGACTACAGCTACACCTACCGCGACCGTGTACGCGGCAGAGGACTCTTTGACCACTACTACTACCGCCCTGCTGCATGGCGGGAGTACGGTTTTTGCAGATAAGGCTTTGCATCTTGTCTGCTGATCGGTGCGTGGTTACCGCACCCTTCTTTGAACCATGATCACATCTACTGCTACAGATCATAAACCATCATAGATGGTTCCATTAGGTCGTAAACCTCTAAAGCCCTCTACTTTTGTTCCACATCTGGGACATAAACCAAATTTAATTTGGCTCCGTACAAGTTTTTCATTGCAGTTTTGACATATCCACTCTTTTTTTGCAGGTTTCAAATAAAAAGAGGCGATATAAGACAATAAAGAAAGACCCAAAAGAACATATATCGTTCTATTTGACTCTATCCCGAAAAGAAATCCAAAAAAAGTAAAAAGAATACCAAATTTCAAAAATCCTACTGCTACTCTTATGGCTGCATCTTTAGTCATTTTCTCTCCCTGCCATCATCACCCCAAACGCCACTGCCGTACCAATAACGATCTGCCATGCAAAGCCGAGCTTGATACCAAGGAGTCCGCCCAGCACATAGGGCTGTAGCAGCAACACGGTTACAAACCCGCCAATGAGGGCTAAAGGTACAGTGTGTGCATTGCCCCGACGTGTGAAGATGGCTGCGGCGTAGACACCAAGCAGTCCCGTGTAGGCAAATGCCATCACCCCAAGGGCGAAGCTCAGCAGCGGCAGGTCGGTGGCATGCTGCCAGTAGTAGCTCAGCATCGCCATGAAGCTCAGCGCAACAGCAAAAAGTACAACGGCAGCACGTCCAGCCTTGACGTAGTGTGCTTCGTCGGTGATGCCCTGCTTTTGCTTCCACGGGCGGTAGAGGTCTTCAACCGCAACCGATGCCATGGCACCCAGTACCGAGTTGGAGCTGCTCAGTGCCGCTGCTACCGCACCCACAGTTACCAGCCCGCGCATCCCTTCAGGCATCTGGTGGAGGATGTAGTACATAAACACGGTGATCTTCTCACCGTCAAACTGCTGCACGACACTACCGTGTACACCGGAGAGTTCAGGATGTTTGTAAAATAAATAGAGCAGCAGCCCGATGCACAAAAAGAGCAGCGCTACAGGAATGGTCATGTAGATGCTCATCATCAGTGAGCGTTGCGCCTCTTTTGCGTTTTTACAGGTAAGTGCGCGCTGGGTCATATCCTGATCAAGCCCGTAGGCAGCAATGTTGAGAAGCAACCATCCGCCAAGCAGTGCCCAGATGCTAAAGCCGCCTGTAAGTGACGTATCAATTAGGCGCAGTTTTCCTTCTGCCTGAAGGGTGCTGACCACCGTTGCAAAATCGGTATTTAGCGAAACATACAGATAGACCAGCACCGCGATGCCTGCACCAATGTAAGTGACCGCCTGAATGATGTCGGAGAAGATGATCGACTTCACACCCCCAAAGTAGGCATACATCAACGCACCAAGCATCAACACCGCAATAGAGAGTGCCACATGAGGGGCGCTGACATCCAAAAACAAAATCATCGAGATCGCCAGTGCGCCAATGTAGAGCCTTGCGCCGCTGGCAAAGAGCCGCCCGACAAGAAACATTACCCCTGCCTGCTTCTTTGCCCTGCTTCCGTAGCGTTTTTCCAAAAGCTCATAGACCGTCACCGCACCAATGGCGTAAAAACGGGGAATAAGCACATACGCCACAAACCACACTGACAAAAATGCCGAAGCGTAAAACCCCAAAAAGGTCAAATCTTTACTGTAACTGTACTCCGGTCCCCCCAGAAACGTAGCTGCAGATTGGGAGGTAGCCAGTACAGACATCGCCGCGGCAAATGCAGGGACACTGTTGCCCCCAACAAAGTAGTCCCGCGCACTGCTAACCTTGATGCGTGAAAAGAGCACACCGGTAAGTGCTAACACTAAAAAATAGCTGCCAAAGACCATCCAATCAAAGCTACTAAAAGCTGAGTGCATAAAGATTCCTCAAAATTCAAGTTTGTTTATAATACCCTCTTTTCCTTTTTCTTGACTTTATAATGTAATAACATTATAATAACAAAAAGGAGCCTATCATGTCCAAACTTACAAAAATCGGCAACTCTCAGGGTGTCAGAATCCCCAAACCAATTATTAAACAGGCAAAACTGGAAAATGCTGAAATTGAGTTTGAGGTAGTCAAAGAGGGGCTGTTGCTAAAGCCCGTCAGAAAACAGACAAGGGCATCGTGGGAAGAAAATATCAATGCGGTATTATCTCAAAAAGAGATCCATGAAGATCGGGCTCTGCTTGAGGAGATGTTAAACGATAATGATCTTGAAGCATGGGAGTGGTAGATGAAAATTTGCCGCTATGAGATCTATCTGGTAACCCTCAATCCTACCGTAGGATCGGAAATACGCAAAACCCGTCCCTGCATCGTCATCTCACCCAATGAAATGAACCGACTTAAAACGGTGATTATCGTGCCGCTGACAAGTCAGGGGTTTGACTTTGTGTTTCGACCCAAGATCATGTTTCAGAACAAAAAAGGTTTGGTACTGTTAGATCAAATCAGAGCTGTTGACAAAAGCCGGCTTGTCAAAAAAATAGGAAGCCTTACAGAAGAAAAAGCGATGGAAATTGCAGATACTTTGGTTGAAATGTTTCGTTTCTGATATTCATTGTAAACAATATTAACCCGCTTGTTGGTTAGTATTGGTTTCCTCATGCCTGTTAACTGTGGTAGACAATTCAAATTCATGACCGCTAAGTCCAATTCCAAGACCTCTCATCTCGTCTTCTGAAATCCACCATTCTTTTCTAACCCAAGCTTGATTATATTCATCAATTTCATAAACTTCTAAAGTGTCACCAACCATTGTCATCACTTCAGCTAATTCAGTTTCATCAAGATGTTCAAAGTCTTTTGGGTCAAGTGATAAAACTTTTACAAATGAACCTTTAAACACTTCATTTCCATGTGAATCTTTAATTCTAGACTCCTTACTTTTGTTATATGCGTGCCTGAAGGGGAAACCTTTCGGGATGTTCTATCATCTCTACACTTAAATCAACATCCAAATTTTCCCAATAAAGATGACCTTCTCCAAAACTTTCAACTTTTGTTATATCATTGATTGTTTTATCTTTAAACCAAGGGAATTGTTCATAAGGTAAAAAGTATTCTTTATCTCCGACTAACACCCACAAGCCATGCGTTGAAATATTTGTTACTTCAGCTTCCAAAATGCACCTCCCAAGCTTTGATAAAATCATTATAATGTTCTTCAATAATCTTTTCAACTTCATTCAATTCTTTACGAGAAAGTTTGTAGTTTTTTGCCAATTCTATTTGAGGTTCAAGCCAAAATTTTGCTTCACCGTGTTGGCATTGTATATGAATATGTTTTCTCAATTCCTCTCTTGAGAAAAAGAAAAAACGGTAACCATTGATTTTTAAAATTGTTGGCATACATCATCCTGAAATTTATATAGATGTATTTTAACATAATTTTGAGATAGGTTTTTTTGCTGTGTACTTTTTGGCATCTACTATTTATTCAAAGAACATTATATACATATTGCTCAACACTAACAAACACCTAAAATATTCCCTTAATTTTTGTAGAAAATAATGCAATAACCAAAGAAAAAACTACTCAATATCGTTAGTAAAAAGATGTTTAGTATCTAAAAGATAGACACACCAGTCTTCGTTGTAAACTTCTCCAGTGCCAGTGTGCCTGCGTGTGAGTTACCGTATTTGTTCAGTGCCGGAGACCAGACAGCGATGGACATCTTGCCCGGTACTACTGCCGCTATGCCGCCACCTACGCCGCTTTTGGCAGGCAGCCCGACATGAAAGGCGAACTCTCCGCTGGCATCGTAGTGTCCGCAGGTGAGCATCACGGCATTGATACGCTTAGCTTTTCTGGTAGAGATGAACTCTCTGCCGCTGACTGGGTCTTTGCCGCCAAATGCAAGGTAGAGAAAGGCACGGGAGAGCTCTTCGGTACTCATGGTAATGGAGCAGTGTTTGAAGTAGGTCATCACTGTCTCGATAACATCGTTTTCAAAGTTTCCAAAACTCTTCATGAGTCTGGCAAGTGCGAGGTTTCTGTCTCCGTGCGCCATCTCCGAGTTGGCAACCTCCTGATCGAAAGAGAGTGACGGATTGCCGGAGAGGTCGCGCACAAAGTGCATGATCACTTCAAGCGTTTTGTACTGGTCTTTGTAGTGTGTCACCAGTGCATCGGTAATCGCAATGGCACCGGCGTTGATGAAAGGGTTGCGGGGGATGCCGTTTTCATACTCCAGCTGTACCAGTGAGTTGAAAGGGTTTCCCGAAGGCTCCACCCCTACCCTGCGGTAGAGCTCTGTCGAGTAGATCTCAAGTGCAAGGGTAAAGGTAAAGACTTTGGAGATGGACTGGATAGAAAACGGCTTGGTTGCATCACCCACAGAAAAAACCGACCCGTCTTCAAGGGTCACCGTCATCGCAAACTGCCCTTTCTCCACCTCTGCGAGTGCAGGGATGTAGTCTGCCACCCTCCCCCGCATCAGTTCAGGTTTCACCTCTTCATAGATCTCTTCAAGTATCGCCTGATAATCCATCACTCTCTCCTAAAACATAAAAGCTTTTCACAAGAAAAGCATACCAAAACTATTCACTATTCTCTATTCTCTACCTCGGCGGCTCTTTCAAGTCCAGCCACCTGACACCCGCTCTTACCTTTTGCATGAAGCTTTCACCCGGATCATACTTGACTGTACGGTAGCCTTTGTCTTTTTCAAGCCAAAGCGGGGTCTTTTCCATACGGCGGTACTCATGGTGCCCTATGAGGTAGGTAATACCCGGATATTTTCGTTTGAGGTAGCCTACCAGTGCGATGTTCGCTTTGACCTGTGCAGGGGTCAGGTGTGCGGCATCTTTGGCGACATTTTCTACTCCGATGGCATAGTAGTTCAGTCCGATGACATGGCGTGCCATGGTGTTTTCAGGATTGATCAGACGGTAGACGGTACCGTCTTTGTCCACCAGAAACTGTGAGGAGACATTGAGCGCAGAGGCTTTGGCAATGTCTTTGCGTCCGCCGCCGAGCGTTTGGGGTTTCATGGTGTTAAACGATGCTTCCAGCGAATCGATGGCGGTGTAGTGCAGTACGATCACCTTGGGGTCGATGCGGATCGAATCGACCTTTTTCCCATAATGTTTGGCAATGTAGGCTTTGGTCAACGCTATCCGCTTTTCTCCAAAGTCAACAGGCTTGTCAATGATCTTGAGTCTGTAGGATGGCGGCGGTGCAATGCTCTTGCACTGCTTTGGCTGCGGTGTCTGCGCAGCACACCCGCTGAGCAGCAGCACACCGGCTATAAGCAAAAAGCTACGTTTCATGGCAGATCCTTGAAAAAAGTGATCTATTGTAGCGTATCTTTACTATAAGAGGCTTTTGCAAATACCAATACACCCGCCGTAATAAAGGGCGGAAGCCCGAGCGAGAAAAGGTAGGGGAAAAGATGTAGCATACCCTGACGGTTGAGATACATAAACCCAAGGATCAAGAGGACATAGGCACCAATGCGGTAAAGGGAGAGTGCCGCTTTGGTATCTCTAAGCACTTCAAAAAGAGAACGGCGGTTGGCTTTGAGTCGCGCTTTTTCTTCTTTGATGGCACTGCGTATATCTTCCACCGGCTCCTCTTTGATCTCTTCAGAGTAGAGATCATGCGGGTCTTCGAGTCTGTCAATAACATCTTTGTCAATATCGGTTGTAATGATTTCATTTTCGACCCTTGCATCGACCATACGCCGATAGCTCTTCATAGAACCCAGCATAACCAGTGCAGAGGTGAGAAACCCTATTTGGGTATTGAGCAGTACGGATTTGTCAAAAAAGAGTCCTGAAGCAACAAACAGCATACCATCGGCAATCAGGAATGCACTAACGATTTTCCGGTTAGTAACGTTCATCATCTTCTTCGTCTTCTGCTTTGATCTCTCTGCCCGGTCTGTAACGCGGGTCTTTTGCCAGTTCATCCAGAGATTTTTTCTGCTTTTTGTAGGCAATATACACATTGTTGATCGCTGCCCCTACACCGATGAACACCCCTATCCAGAGTGTCCAGGTATGCCCGGTAAGTTTCTTCAGCCCAATACCGATAGCAACCCCGATAATCACAGCTACAACAATAGAGATGCCAAGACTTAATCCGTCAGCGGCATCGACAATCTTTTTGAGTTTGGGTTCTTCATTTTTCATTGAATTTCTCATTTATTATAGTATGTAGATATAGCTCTAGTCCACATTAAAAAGGTGCGATGACAATCGCACCCTATAATTCCTAATTCCTAATTTTTTGAAGCGTTTCGTACGCCGCTTTGATACTCGCTTCTATCATCTCATCTGTCGTAGCTGTAGAGATAAATCCTGTTTCAAAGGAGGAGCAGGCAAGGTAGATACCACGATCAAGCATCCCTTTGTGGAACTTGGCGAACATCTTCTGGTCGTTTTCCATCGCATCTGCAAAATTTTTCACTGGCTTGTCGGAGAAGAAGAAACCGAACATACTGCCACGCACATCGGTCACCATCGGCACACCAACTGCATCAGCCGCTTTTTTGAAGCCCTCCATAAGTGTTTTGGCTTTGTTGCCAAGATCGACATAGACAGACGGATTGCGCTTGAGTTTGCGCAGGCTTGTCAGTCCCGCTGCCATAGCAACAGGGTTTCCGCTAAGCGTTCCCGCCTGATAGACCGGTCCTTCAGGTGAGAGGTGTGCCATGATCTCGGCTCTGGCACCAAAAGCACCCACCGGCATCCCTGCACCGATCACCTTGCCAAGGGTCACCATATCGGGCTTGACCTGAGTGATCCCCTGTGCACCCTTCAAAGAGGCTCTAAAGCCGCTCATCACCTCATCGAAGATCAGCAGTGTACCGTGTGCGTCACACACTTCACGCAATGCCACAAGGAAGCTCTCCTCTGCAGGGACAAGCCCCATGTTACCCGCGATCGGTTCAATGATCACACACGCAATCCCCTCTTTGGAGTCTGCAAAACACTGTTTGACACTCTCGATGTCATTGTAGGTTGCAAGCAGTGTATGCTTTGTCAGGTCTGCAGGTACTCCCGGGCTGCTTGGGTTGCCAAATGTCGCTGCACCCGAACCTGCCTGTACAAGCAGTGAGTCACTGTGCCCGTGGTAGCATCCGGTAAATTTGACAATGTCATCACGCCCCGTAAAGCCGCGTGCCAGACGGATGGCAGACATCACCGCTTCGGTACCGGAGCTGACAAACCGCACCTTGTCGATGCTTTCAAACAGATCAACGATCTCCTGGGCAAGTTCTGTCTCGACCGTCGTCGGCGCACCAAAACTCAATCCGCGCTTGACCGCATCGATGACCGCTGCTTCGATATCGCTGTCACAGTGACCGAAGATCAGCGGTCCCCAGCTCTGCACATAGTCGATGTAACGGTTACCGTCAATATCGTACAGATAACCGCCCTCACCATGATCGATAAACGGAGGAGTACCCTCTACTCCGCTAAATGCTCTCACCGGGGAGTCTACACCTCCTGGAATAACCTTGTAGGCTTCTTCAAATGCTGCAATACTTTTTTCATATGCCATGTATTAATCCTCATTATGTATAATTGCGCAGATTATACACTACAGGGACTAAAAGGTGAGAGATACACACAGGACGATAACGGGATTTGTTGTGTCTCTCCTGCTGCACCTGCTCATTTTTCTGCTCTTTTTCCTCTCGTTCGATAACGTACACCTCATCCCGCCGCCCTCATCCAAAGAACCCAAAAAGATCACACTGAACCTCTCCAGATTCACGCCGCCTACACCCAAGCCCAAACCGGTCAGCAAACCAAAGCCAATTTCCAAACCCCTGCCAAAACCTGTGCCCTCCAAACCCAAACCGACTCTGCCGATACCAAAGCCTGTTGAAACCCCAAAACCACCGGTCAAAACCGCGCAGAATAAACATCTGAAGAAGAAAAAAGGGTTTGAGGTAGCCAAAGTCTCCAAAGAGGAGAACAATGCAACCAAGATCACCAAAACAGAAGCAAAAAAGAGAGAGGAGAAACCCAAAAAGAAGATTGTCAAAAAACAAAAGAAAACAACCCAAAAACATGTTGCCAAAAAGCAGCCGCTGCCGACACAGTTCCGACTGCCCAAACGCTCCAAAGACAAACTTGCCAATGCCCTGCTCAATTCGGGAAAAACGCTGCATCAGCAGCCTGCAAGACGTGCATCAAGCGGTACAGACAGGATGATCTCAAGGCTTTACGGCAAAGAGTTCTACTCCTTTACCAAAACGCAGAAAAAGTTCATCCGAAACCATCTTTCCGAGATCTACCGCATCACCCAGAACACCCTCTACATCAACGGCTACCCCGAAGTTGCCATACGCACACACCAGCAGGGGGTCAATGTCGTCTCTTTCTATCTGCATCCAGACGGCAGCATCTCAAACCTCAGACTCGTCAAACCCATGGACTATGAAGCACTCGACAAGAACACCATCGCCGTGATACAGATCGCCTACAAAGACTATCCTCGTCCCAAGACGAAAACAAAGATTGTATTTTATGTGAATTACCAGCTTTATTGATCATTTTAAGAAATATTGATTTATATCTATAAAATTTAGATATTACTTATGCTATAATTTTTATATAATGACTATATATTTTACAGAAAGGAAAAAGAAAATGTTTGATTTTTTTGCATCCAAAAACAAGAAACTCGTCAATAAATGGCATAATGAACATGGTGAAATTGTCGACTTGGCACACAAAGTAATGGCAGAATATGCCAAAAACAATCAGGAAGGTGCGAAAAAGTATCTAAAAAAACTTAATGATCTAACCGTTGACCATGTCATGAATGAAGACATCGAACTATTTAAACTTGTACATGATGATAAAAACTTGGATTTTGAAACCGAAAGAATGGTAAAAGATTTTGTGCAGAGTTTTAAAAAGACAAAACTTGCATTGATGGAATTTTTAAGCCATTACTCAAAACCTGAAGTAGCGCTTGATGATGTATTTTTTAAACAGTTTAACGAAATTGTTGACGCGGTTGGAGAACGTATTCAATTTGAAGAAAAAAATGTCTATTCCAAACTCAAAGAAAAATAGTTCTCTGCAAGTGCATTGACAATATCGTGTGGTGCTTGCACCAACAACGGATGCTTTTTTGCATCCAGCCACCGGATGATCTCCTTGATCTGCTCCTCCTTCATCACCGTACAGCCCGCAGTGGGGATCTCTTTGATGTGCAAAAAGATACACGAACCTGCTCCCGGTAGGGCACCATCTTCATCGATGTAGTTGTGGTTGACCACGATGCCGTACTTGTAGTAGTTTTTGGGGAATTTCATATGCTCTTTGCTTTTGTAGTCGGGTACGATTTTGGTCGAGTCGACAATCTTGTTGTAGTACTTGGAGTGGGTATCATCCACACAGTGGTCGGTCTCTTTGTAGACGCTGTAGGGATAACGTACATCGAAGGGAGCATACCCAAACGCCTGTTTAAGTGCGAAGATACCCGCAGGCGATCTGCCGTCACCCTCTTTTTTGATATACTTGGCATCTTTGGGCATATGGTGCAGTCCGATGCCCCACCCCAGTCCGTTGCGTCCGAGCCTGACAGATATCGTTTCGCCAACCTTGTACCACCCTTTGGCATCCTTCTCATAGCGCTGCAGCGTGCCGCTGTTGTTGTTCCAACCTTTTGTCTGCACGACAATAAGCTGTTGAGTGTCCGAAAGAACACCGGCATGAAGCAGACCAAATATCAAAAACAGCATCGTTAAAACAGCACGCATTGTGTTATAATCCTTACAAATCTTTTTTGGAGGCGTTATGGAATACGGCATCCTCAGCATCGCCATCCCGCTGTTGACAATCATTCTGGCTATTATAACAAAAGATGTCATTGTTTCCCTGCTTGGGGGTATCTTTGGGGGATTGATGGTACTGCACGGCTACAATCCGCTTGTTGCCTTTACCGAACTTTTTAACGGTACCATTGCACAGTTTTCGCAAGGGTGGATCGCCAAGACCATTCTCTTCTCTCTTTTTGTCGGTGCAGTCATCAAGCTGCTGGAACGCTCCAATGCAGTAGAGAGTTTTGTCGCCTTTCTTGACAGATACGCCAAAAAGATCGACTCACCCATCGGTGCGCAGATGCTTGCATACACAATAGGTGTCTTTATCTTTATCGAGTCCTCCATCACCTCCCTTGTGGCAGGTACCGTCGCCAAACCGCTGTGTGACCGCAATGGGGTGAGCAGAGAAAAACTTGCCTATATCTGCGACTCCACCTCCGCACCCATCTGTTCGCTCATTCCGCTCAATGCCTGGGGTGCACTGCTGCTTGGGCTCATCGTCTCGGCAGTGGACGGCAAAGTCATAAGCGGTGAGGGTATCGCGCTGCTGATCGCCTCCATTCCCTACAACTTTTATGCGCTTTTTACCCTGATCATCGTGCTGATTGTCATCTATAAAAAGTGGGAGATCGGTCCTATGAAAAATGCTTTGCCCTGCGACTACCATCCAAGCATGCACAACAACGCTGCCAAACCCGCCCTTTTACCTATGCTCCTTCCCATACTGG
>JALVGO010000263.1 GCA_027029065.1 Sulfurovum sp. | reverse complement strand
TATATGGACAAGACAGTGCTACAACAACTTACGGTACTCGTTGTAGATGATGACAGGATCACTACGGCAATTCTTAAAAACATGCTCAACAGATATGCCGATGATGTGATTATTGCATCCAATGGTGAAGAGGGGCTTGCACACTTCAAAACATACCGTCCGGATATTGTACTCTCTGATATCAACATGCCCAAAATGGGCGGTCTTGAGATGGTCGAACAGATTAGAAAACTCGATGAAAATGTAAAAATTGCCATTTTTACCAACTTTGAAAACAGAGATATTCTGCTGAAAGCCATTCAGTATGGGGTAAACCAGTTTTTCTCCAAACCGTTTGAGGCAAAAGTCTTCGCGCAGGTGATCCAGCCGCTTTGTGACGATGCGCTTGCAAAAAAACGTATCGAAGCCGAGCTGAACAGACATCAGAGCATTCTGCATGCAATCAATGAGATGGCACACAGTTTCCTACAGCAGAGTGACTGGAAAGCATCCCTCTATCAGGAACTGTTGTTACTGAAACAGGCCTCCGAAACCGCTGCGGTTTTCATATACGAAAACAACCCGACAAATGAATATGCAACACAGCTTCTGGCAATCTCCGACAAAAGTACAAAACGAAAAAAGAGGTACATACACTACAAAAAACACCATCTCATGCGCTGGAAACACAAACTGGAAAGAGGTGAGCTTGTCAATGGTTGTCTAAGAGATTATGACCGTTCCAAACAGCGTATTCTCCATGCCTATCAGATCGATTCACTTTTGATCCTTCCTATTTTTGTAGCGGGAAAATGGTGGGGCTTTCTGGGTATTGGCAACAGCAATCGTCAAGAGATGAACGGAACAGATGTCGAAATGCTCAGTACTGTTGCATCGATTATCGGCTCTGCCATCAACAACAAACAGAATATGCAGTCACTGGAAATGTCCGGGGCAGTCTTTGAACACACCATGGACGGTGTACTTATTACCAATGCAGACAACAGGATTGTGCATGTCAATGATTCGTTTGAAAAAATCACCGGATACAAAGAGCATGAAGTGGTGGGCAAAGACCCCAAGCTGCTCAAATCGGGTGTCCATGACAAACACTTCTACAAACAGATGTGGGATCAGCTTACGCTCAATGATTCATGGCAGGGAGAGATCACCAACCGTAAAAAGAATGGAGAGGTGTACATCGAGTGGCTCAGTGTCAACACGATCAGAAACAACAAAGGGGAGATTGAAAATTTCATAGGCATCTTCTCTGATGTTACACATCAGCGAAAAGATGCACAGGATCATGCCTATCTCGCAACCCATGACCACCTGACAGGACTCTCCAACAGACTGCTGCTCAACGACCGGCTTGAACATGCCATCAATCATGCCTACAGGTTCGACAAATGTATTGCCGTCATCTTCTGCGATCTGGACAACTTCAAACCGATCAACGATATCTATGGACACTCAGCCGGGGATGAGATACTGAAGAGTGTTGCAAAAGAGATGAAAAAACTGCTTCGCAAAGAAGATACCATCTGCCGTTTCGGAGGGGATGAGTTTGTCATTCTCATCGAAGAGCTCAAAAGCTTCGAATACCTTGAAACGATACTCACGAAAATACGTTCCATCTCAGAGAACACCTTTATCGTCGAAGGCAAAGAACTCTCTGTCGGCATGAGTATCGGTGCTTCCATCTACCCCAATGATGCGGCATCTGCAGAAGGGCTGCTTAAGTGTGCAGACGAAGCGATGTATAAAGCCAAAAACGGTGGAAAGAATATGATCGCCTACTACCAAAACGATCCTATGACCTACTGTGCCAATACCTATATTATTTAAAGATACTCCGGCATATCTCAATATCTTCTTCAATCTGCTGCTTCAGCGCTTCAATTGAATCAAACTTTTGGTTCGGACGTATCAAGCTTTCAAATGCAATCCAGACAGGTTCATGCTCTAAAACAGATACCTCTTCACCAATGACATGTGTCTCGACCGCAAAAGAGCCGTCCGTGGTCACACGGTGCCCAAGAAAAGAGACACTCTCTCTCCACACACCTTCTACATAGGTACGTGTTGCATAGACTCCCTCTTTTGGCAGCTGATACTGTATGACCTTGAGGTTGATCGTAGGTACGAGTTTCTCCCTGCCAATCCCCTGCCCTCTGATCACACTCCCGTCTATCCGGTATGAGCGTCCCAAAAGTCGCTTTGCCATACCCACATCTCCCTCTTTCAGATACTGCCTGATCGTACGTGAATGGACGGAAATCCCATCGAGTGTAATCTCTCCGACAACTTCGACCTCACCACGAAAATACGCTCTAAGGTGTCCGGAATCTCCCGATTTGCCTTTTCCAAATACAAAGTCATACCCCACAACAATCTTCTCCAGCAACGGGAAATCCTGCTGCAGTCTCTCAACAAATGCTTTGGGAGAGAGGTGGTATATCTTGTCAAAATGGTAAAAATAGCAAGGTTTTTGGGTATAGAGTGAACGTTTGTATCCGGGGGTCAAATAGCCGCCGTTGCGCTCAATGATCACAACAGCAT